>JBGPLV010000121.1:0-6300 GCA_041486625.1 Elusimicrobiota bacterium | reverse complement strand
TATGACCAGGTCCTCAACCGAAATGTCATCAAGTACGTGTCGAAGCCGACACAATTCACGATCGCTGGAGCGGACTTGACGTCCGTCAATGTCACCCTGGCGCGCGCGAGCAGCATTGTAGGCAAACTCCTGATCCAGGGAACCAATCCTGACGGAAGTCCGGCGCTTACCCTCATCACTCCCAACAACCAAAATCTGCTCCCGAGTAATTTCCATATTGGCGCGAACGCCAACCCGTGGATCCCCGGCGGCTTCGGCCAGGCTGAGTTTGGCATGAACGGCGGAATCTTCATTGACGACAACAACCAGTTCCACATCGACGGCTTGGTCGCGGCGACTTACGATGTCCAATTCAAGCAAGATTCTTTCGGGCTGGCGATTCAAGGGGCAGGAAGCCTAAACATCGCCTCGTTGACCGAGGGATCCGTTCAGGTGGCCGATTCTCAGAATGTCGATTTGGGGACCATCATCTTAGTGCCGGGACTTTCGCTTTCGGGCACGGTCAGCGATCAGCAGGGGAATGGACTGGCGAACATTCGCGTGGAGGCGCGTCCCGGCAACAGTAAAAATGGGGATGACACCATTCAAGTCTTCACCGACGCGCAGGGGAACTTCACTCTGGCGGGGCTCAATGCGAGCATCAAAATCTACAACATCGTCGCGGCCAGACGCCCGAGCCCGAATGATACGAGCAGTCAGCCCGTTCCGTACGGAACCGTCTCCAAATTGGCCGTGGATGTCACGCAGGTTCCCGCGCCATCCTTGAATTTCGTACTTCCGGCGGCCGCGGCCACGTTGATCGGCAAAGTGGTGACGGTCGATGCCGGCAGCCTAGCCTATCCCGAAAAAGAAAACGGCGGATTCCCCGTTGCGGCCATTTATGTCCGTTCCCAAGGCACCGTCAATGAGGATAATCCGCTGGGCGATGCGTCGGCGACAGCGCTCGATGGAACCTTCTCGATTCCCTATCTGCCCGCGGGAACCTACGACATCACGATCGAGTCCCTGGGATACCGGCCGCTCAAGCTGACGGGAGTGGCGCTGACGAACACCTCCAAGGACCTGGGGACGCTCACGCTGCAAAAGGGGCCCTCGCTCCAGGTGACCTTGACGAAACCGGATGGGTCAAATGTCAACACCAGCGATGTTCGTTTCGCGGTGGCTGCGACGGCGGATATGGGGAGCATCATTTTCGGCCAGACGGCTTCCGACGCCAACACCAACAATATCACCTCGATCAAGTTCTCCGGTTTTGAGCTTTCCCCGAAGAGTTACTCCCTGCTTCTGTTTGATAACCAGGACAACATCATCGTCCCACCGGAAGGCAAGGGACTCATCTTCACGAACAACACCGATTCCGTAGTCAAAACCATCACCTACCAGCCTTCAGCACCGTTTACTTTCGCTCACGTCCGTAAAGTCGGATCCACGGTTGTCATCACCTACTACTTCAGCCGGCCGCTGCGAAACCGCGGCGATGACTCCGATCCGAGGCCGTGGCTCGCGATCACGAGCGGTGCGGGGACGTTGTCCGGGATCACCCTGAGCGCGGACCGACGGCAATTAACCGTCACGTATAACCCCGCGGTCGGTGAACAAAACGCCAAGATCTCCTTCAGCGCGCACACGGTGGATATCGATCCCAGCACCGGCGTGGAATTTGTCATCACGAAAGCCATCACGCTCTTGCTCGGCCAAAAAGCGACTTCCGAAAGCAACATTAATCCAGCCCTCGGCGGCTCGGTCTCCTTATCGGATAACAGCGACCCTTCTCATGTGACAGTCCCCTCAAACGCGTTGTTGGCCTCGGACGGCAGTCAGGCGGATATCTCTAGCTCCTTTGCCGTCAGCTTCACGGCCACCGATGACGCGGGCTCGATTGTGTCGGGGTCGCTCCACCACACGGCCGCCCAAGTTTTAGCCCCCATGATGGCGCGCGGCTCCGCCGCTTACGTTTCCGAAGCTTATCAGGCGATGCAAAAGCTAAACGCCATGCAGCCCAGCCTGCCTACCGGACAGGCAGGCGCTCAGGCCAGCTCAAGTCTCAATCCGTTCAGCGCTTTTTACAGCGTGCTTCTCCCGGCGGGTCTGTCGCACACCTTAAACCAGAGCGCTTCATTAACGCTGAGCTACAACACGGACGCCGATCCCTCGACGATCAATGTGTATTACTTCAACGGAACCGAATATTTGATCGAGAATCACAACCGCGTAGTCGACACTGTGAATCAGACGATCACGGTCGGCGTCAGCCACTTCTCCACGTTTGTGGTGCTGCAGAATAATTCACCCGTCGTAATAGTTGACGGGGGAAGTTCCTCCAACGCGGACATTGAGGTCTTCAATTTCCCGAATCCCTTTGATCTTCAGCCCAAAACGAAAGACTTAAAACACAACGATGGCACAACGACCTCTCTTGCTACGGATGGGACGATCATCCGCTACGCCATCCCCGCGGCCAAAGCCGGCGCTGCCCATGTCGACATATATAACGTGGTCGGCGAAAAAGTGCGCTCGATCGATTTGGGAACTCCCATAGCCGACAAATACCACTACGCGACTTGGGACGGCAAGAATGATGCGGGCAATAAAGTCGCCAGCGGCGTCTACATCGGCGTCTTGAAAGTCGGTGGCGAAAAGAAGACTTGGAAGATGGCGGTGATCAAATGAAGCGGCTCTTGGCGCTCCTGATCATGCCGTCTTTGGCTTTCGGATTTGGTAAGGACCAGGTAGGCACGTCTGGCGCCCAGTTCCTGAAGATCGGTCCGGGCGCGCGGCCGGTGGGCATGGGCGAGGCGTTCACGGGAGTCGCCGACGATATTCACGCGATCTATTGGAACCCGGCGGGATTGGGCACGCTCAAATCTCCCGAACTCACCGCGATGCACATGCAGTATTTCCAGAGCATCCAATATGAATTTGGCGCTTTCGCGTATCCCACCGCCTATGGCACCTGGGGATTTGCCGTCACCAATCTCCATACCGATGGGATTGACCGGCGGACGGAGGATACCGACGCTAATATTGGCCAGTTCGGCTCAAACGATAGCGCGTACTACACGAGCTATGGGAAACAGATCACCTCGCGCCTGTCTCTTGGCGCTAACGTCAAGTGGATCCATCAAACGCTGGATTCCATCGATTCCAACGCCTACGCGGGCGATGGGGGAATTCTCTATGACACGCCTTGGCACGATGTTCGCCTGGGAGCCTCGATCCAAAATATGGGCTCCAAGGTGAAGTTCGTAAACGAGGCTGATCCCCTGCCACTCACGTACCGATTAGGTGCAAGTGCTCCTCTGTTCTCGCGTAAATTGCTGGTCTCTTCGGACCTTATCATCCCGCGCGATCATCAGGTGGGGTTGGCTCTGGGCAGTGAATACAGGGGACACATCTCCAAGGATCTGGGATATGCCATGCGAGCCGGCTACCGCTCCGATAGCGACGTTTCAGGGTTTAAGGGAATATCGATTGGTTCGGGTCTGGACCTCGGCCGCGCGAGCTTCGATTTCGCCTGGGTGCCTTTCGGGGAACTCGGGAACGCCTACCGTTTTGGCCTGCACCTTAAATTTGGTTCCTCAGCAGAAAACATGGGTTCCCCCGACAAAGTCCAGATGAAGCAAGCCTCTGCGGTGTCTGAACGCAGCCCCGCCCCTGAGCGTGACAGAGCGCTCGAACAACTCCTGTCTCTCTAATAGTTCATTCTTTCCGGAAGGTTCAGTTTGAAGCGGGATCGACAATGTCAAACTTCTTGTCCAAGTGGAGAATACCCTTTGGACGGTCGGCGGCAGGAGCGACATCATGGACCTGTTGCGATAAGGCCGTGAAGTCTTTTTGAGTGACGTGTCCTTTTTGCAGGCGGTCCAGTTGCGCTTGGAGGATTTTTACGTTGGAAGGCACAAGAGGCAGATATTGGTCCGGTCGTTTTTCCCGAGCGTGCTCCTCCGCGTGGGCCTGAAAGGCCAAGCCTAAAATCATAACCAACGCCACCATAGTCGCGCGTCGCGCTTTCATCGCTACCCTCATTATGCAATGACCCCGTCCCAGATACTATAAGCTAACCGGGCCAAAAAACCGTCCCGAAAGACCCACGTTTTTCATGGGCCCATTATCGTCTTTTTTTGCCCGGATGGCACATGGAAGTTAGATCGGGAACTCTGTACGATCTAGAACTCCCATGCACATGAAGTTTGGCCGGTCCATTGCTGTGTTCGCGGTTATTTCACTCATCGCCGACCCCGCCTTATCCGCCGGCCTATCATGTCCTCCGCCTGTAAATGCTCCGCAGAATTACTCCCTTTTTAGTGGCGAGGCCTTAGCATCGACTCTTTCCCAGTTCTTTCGCAGGAACCGTCTAAACGTGCGATCGGCGCTAACTGTCGTTCATTATCCGAAGTTACCGATTTCTCCGTTGAAGCTGGAATTGCGGCTGCTTAGCCCGCGTGAGCAGATTCTCGAGCGCCTGAAGGCACTTGGCGTCCAAATTAAGGCAAGCCGATGGATTCCCGTTTATTTCCTAGACCCCATGGTGCAGAGGTTGGAGGTCATCAAAGATAAATCACTCATACGCGGACTCACCATCCGAGTCCGAATCTGGTACTTCATAGGCGCACTCTTTTCCGGCATATTTGGGATTTCCGGGTTGAGGCATTCGTCCATTGCTCTGCCCCTCCTTTCACTTCGTAAGGCGTTTTTATTTGTCTTCGACCATGAACTGCAGCATGCGTTAATGGACAGAAACCCTCAGCTATTCCATTCCTTCGCGACCCAATCCTGGAAAAAGGTGTCGGAAGCCACCGAGGCCGAGCGATGGTTGCTTCGCATCTCCTTCGCGTTGGCGGCCTTGCTAGCGGTCTATGTCAATTACGGATTTGTGTATGAATTTTATGGAGATACCAGACCTGCCGCACAACTCGCACTTCTGACGTTGACGGTGATTTCTGGAGTTTTAGTTTCCCAAATCACCTTAGGAATGGCGCATGGATTGGCTTCGCTCCGCAAAGAAGGGCAAATGCCTGCCTATATCTTCAATGGCCGTAAGCCATGGGGTCTTATGACCCTTTACAGCCTGGTCAACCCTTATGAAGAGTCCTCGGACCTTTGGGCGCTCATGATGGAATTCCCGGATCCGGTGCGCCGGAAAATGCATGAGAATAAGGCCTTGAGAAATCGCGTGCACCTTCTGAGTGGAGCGCTTCTTGGAAATCCTCGCTTCTGGCGTCATCTGCCTTTACCTTGGGAAAATGAGCCGCCAGCCGCTCAGCGGTTCTGGCCGCGCCCTCAGACACTGATTCCTGCGGTTTATCTAATGTTTTTGGTTCTAATCAGCGTAGGAATCCCGGAGATTTTCATCGAAAACATAGCGCCGCTGGCCATGCGCTTGGGGGCTCTGATTATCTTTACTTTTGCGGTGCTCTACCTGCCGGCTCTTTCGCTGCGCGTTCATCTGGGGCCGATCGCGCGTTTAGTTCCTCAACGCGGGCGAACGATTCTGCGCTACGCATTATCATCCATCGTGGGCATCCTCTTCGAATTGAACAAATTGGCCATCCTCGCTCTAGTGGCGAGCATGTATTTCTTCTTGAGCGACCCTTCCCGCATCGGACGCATGTTGAAGTACAGGGAAATTCCCGTGCGCGCGATGGCTGGAGATGCGCGGAAGTTGACTGGCTCGTTATGGACTGAACTGTCCAGCGCTTTGGCCGCGCGGCATCAAGAGGAGCCTACCGAACCTTCCATAATAGCTCCCGCTGAGCCCCTATCGACAAAAGCGTCAAAATCAGCTGTAGAGATCGTAAAAGCCTTTCGGCGTTTTGTCGAAGAAGCCAAGCTGAGCATCCAGACGGCACTGCCCGGCCGTACTCCCCAAGCGGCTCCAAGGTCTCTTGCCAGCCGTTCCGTGCAGCTGGTGGTTCCGCCATCGCCAAGCCGCTTGGTTGTCCCTCGATCCAAGGACCTGGACACGCTTCTGCCCCCAAGCTTAATCCTCAGACCACGATGGGATCGCGTAATATTTCCAGTTCCCGTCTCCCAAATCCAATCAGCTGTTCCGGAGATAGGAGTTGTCTCGGACCGCAAGGCTCAAGAAGAGTGGTCTGACTTCCAAAAGTTCACTCGGCTGTCCAAGAAATGGACGCTGGGTGGCAGGGCCGTATTTGAAATCCCCCAGGAAGTGAATCCGGAAGACGTCGAATCCCTAGATTTTCAGATCGGAGAGGGGCGCTTCGTTGATTGCGTTCCTTCGCGATGGTATCCATGGAGCAGACCTCCCACGTCGGTCCGAGTGACGATAGAAGTAGG
>JBGPLV010000120.1:0-6366 GCA_041486625.1 Elusimicrobiota bacterium | reverse complement strand
TGAATCGATTACTTTTTCCGGGAAACTTGGGCTGACGTGAAAGAATTGATGTCCGGACGCTTCTGCCGTGAAATATGTCCGTTTGACATGTGCAAGGTCTTCCCTAAATTGAGGATCGTCCGCCAGCTCAGCATGTTCGCTCACATATTTATTGAGGGAAGCAATCACCAATTTGACAACGTCTCTTTGAGGGGGATAGCCGGTATTAATGTAGTAAGGGGAAAGAAGGTCGTACTTCCCGATGATCCCGAATAAACGCGAATTCGCGCGGATATCCACCGTCTGGAGCAGGAGTCCCATTGTTTGATTTAGAAAATCATCTTTTACTCCTTCTGCTTTCGTCACCCTAAAGATCTTCTCGATGACTCTCATGTTGACCGGGTCCGATAAGAATCTTTGATAAAAAGGAAGGGTCATCTCAAAGGCTGGAACATCTTTGCCATCCTCTAAAATGCCAGTGGCGCGATCCCCATCGCCATCGAAAACAAAACCCACCGCTCGGTATTTCGATCCCGCTTTGGCAAGCTGTTTATTTTTCTCAACAACAGCTGTTTTGCATGCCACCAATGCTGCGGGAATGGAAGGGTCCCAAATTCCTCCCGGCATCCTGCCGTCCACTACATCATTTAGCCACGCGACATCGCGCAGGCCCCGCCGTCGGACCACTTCTTTAAGCACAGGGATCAGAGCAGAATTTCGGCAATCCAGGACGATCGGCTGATCGGGATCACCCTCTGGGAGTGTTTCAAGATAATTCTCGACGACCCTCTCTTTGAGGCCTGCTACTTCCTTCAACGACCCTGCCCCTTTGCGCAGTTCATCATAATTTCGAATGGCTGAATGCAACCTTTCGAGTGGTTTGACATATAACGGTTCCAGAGAACCGCTTTTCATGACCTTAATTTTGAGCCCGTTTTTCGCCTGCACGCCGTGCGAACCGGAAACCTGGACCATGATCACATCGTAATCAGGATTTTCGGCGGACAAAACACCATGTTCTCCTGTCCCTAAGATCTCATCGCTAAAACGTGCTTCCACACCGGTCGAAGCCGCGCCCAATGTCAAGGCCAGGCGTAAAATGGGCGTGTGAATTCTCTGATCCCCGGTAAATAGAACCTTATCCCTCGGCTTGGCATATTCCGATGCAAGGGCTTTTCCGATCAAGAAGGCATTGATAGGAGTTAGGTCAACCTTTCCCAGAGGCGGGATTTCCCACGCATTGCCCCTCACGTCGTAACCGAATCCCTTACCAAACATTCCTTCAGGTATTGCCTTCGCGGCCTCAGGCGCTTGGGCTTCAAAGTGTGCAATCACCTGTCCCGGGTTAGCCAACGCGATGGCCTTAATTTGCTGATAAGCTCTTACGGATTCTGCAATTATCTTATCGTCTGGGACAGCATCCGCTGGATTTTCCGGAGCTCCGATGGCTCTTACAAAGAGCTCTCCCAGATCGACCTGCAGCGGGCGGGCGCCATCGATTTCGATAGGGCCTGTCGGTAACTCGAGGCCCAATTCTTGGAACCCCTTGAATTGCATGGGATGAGCACCGACTTCGAAGGGCATAAACCCCTCCAGCTTGTGGCGGCCGGAACCTGTCATCGCTGCACGAGCTTGCTCATTCGTAATTTCCTGTAAACCTTGTTTTCCTAGGAAAGACCGTAAGTGCGTATTGCCTTGCGCTGAAACAGCAATGAGGTTCGCGCCGGGCCCGCCCGCTCCTAAAGGCATGATCGCTATGCCTTCCTGATGGGCCGCATGGATTAAAGAAGCGATGGGGCCAAATGTATAGAGGGGTACAGTTCGAAGGCCACGGCCAAACTGTTTGTACAGTTCGCGAATGACATTATAATCACGGTATTCGGGATGAGAATCATTAAAAACCTTGCGCTCATATTCTAAAGCGGCTCTTCGGGCTGAATTATCATCCGGACTAAATGGGACCGCCTCATGGATATTCAACATCAAATCAAGCCAGCGCTGGACGAGTCGATCCCGGATATCGACATAACGATTTATCACCTCTACGACCGTTTGATATTCGCCTGCCGCTACAGCCTTTGTGTACCGGTCGGTCAACCCCAATTTTTCTTGATGCAGAGACAGGCCGATGCGATCTTCGTCGCGCAACAGATCCGTCCACATGTTGTTGATGAGCGCCGCTGTGCGGCCGACAAGCGCCCTTCCATCCTCGTATTCTTTGCCCGCTTGAACCAACATCATGTGATTTTCAATATCGCGGTAGCCTTTCTCCTGCACCAAGGGAATAGAAAGTGACCCGTACGGCAAACGGCCTTGCGAATCTGTTTTGCCCGAAAGCCACACGTTCCGGTAGACACCCCCCAACAACGTCGAAAGATGGCCTTGGCCTCCTGTGAGTCCGCTAAACTCTTGATTTTCCAGTTTCACAGCCAAGTTGAATATTTCCGCCTGAGATAAATCGGCGCCGCTTAACATACTGGCCGCACTAATAAGTGCTACGTTAAAGACGTTCGAAGACTCCATGCCTCCTGCTTGGGCCATCGCATCAATACCTTCCAAAACTATTCGAATGCCTTTCAAATGAAATATGTTTCGAAAAATATAGGCAGGTGCATCCAGCTGCCCTTTGGAGGTACGTCCATCCTTCAGCGTTACAGGACCGCGAACGTGGTAGGGCTTATCCGTTTGAATGCGATAGTCCGGTGCTACATATTCAATGGCTTCCGGGTCACTGGCAAGTTCAATCCTGATTTTTGCGGAAAATTCGCTGGCCACAGTCGGCGTAGAGGCCACATCAGCCAAAGACTTGCCGCCCGCGGGAGTCAGCTTTAATTGGAATTCAGGCAAATCGAGGGAGGACCCAGCACCATCCACACCTCGCAAATGACCTTCAATGGTGAGTGGTGATTTTGCCTTCCTAAGCAGTTCTAAAACGTCTTCGGCAGAGCGCGTCGGTTTGATTTCGCCAAGCGAAGCTCCACCCATAAAATCACGCTCGGGCCAAAAAAGGAGGCTCCCGGCAGGCAGTTTTTCGCCTATGGCAGCCTGCACTCGCTCAATGACCCCAGAATTCTCCAGTGTCGGGCGGGCGTGAAGGAAATCCATCAAGGCGTCGAGATGAAGGATGCCGCGCATGGTGGCGTCGGGTTGTGCCTCTCGTGAATAAACAGGAAATTTAATCTGCGGCTCGATGCAAGCTACGGAGTGAATTCCACCTTCACTTGCCGAAAGCACATCCCCTTCTTCGTTACTAACAAGAACAACTTCATCGGCTTCCAATTTTTGATCGCGAAGAAAATTAGTGATCAACTGTGTATGGAAGCCACTTCGCATGGGCTCCCATTCTTCGGCTCCCAAGTATCCATCAATATGTGCCGCGACCCCCACACGATCTGCATCTCGCTGCAAGTCCTTTTTGAGCCTGTGCGTAATGAGAAAAATGCGGAATCCATCGGCTTCGGCTTGTTCTAAGAATGATTTTGCGCCCGGCTTTAGCTGATGGGCACCTTCGTCGTAAAGAGTCCCATGCCAATCCACAATCAGCGCCTTGGCCGGCTGCTGTAATGGCGCGTGCACAATGAAATCGCTGTGGGGAGTCTGTTGCGGCAGCATCAGTCGCCATTTCGCCGGAACGATCGCGTTGTACATCCGATGCATAGAAGTGGAGAAGGGATCCATCGCGATAGTGAGCGAAATGGTGAAGAGAGTTGCGGTTAGCGTGAACAGGGCTGGGAAGGCGAACGCGATTGAAAAACCCAGAACGCCGAGCGAAGGCCCGCCAAGGATGAAAAAGCGGCCGATTTCGCGGGCAAGCCGCGATTCCGGATGCCGCTTTACAAAATTCGGCTCCCAGATTTGACCTTTCTCAACCGGAGGCGCCACATGGACGCCAGCCAAATAGCCTGCATTGGATTTGCGGTTAGATGAAAACTTTATAGCAGCTGCCCGGGACACTAATTTGATTATGTTGGTTTGGCTTAGCCCAAAATAACGTTGGCGCGCCACATAATAAGCGGCCAAACTCCACAACCGGTTGCCGACCTCGAAGAGCGCGCTGCGCACAACGACCGAGTCAGCGGAATCTTCGATGGATCCCCCGCCAGAGACCGCGGGGGATGACGTTACGGACGACATATGCAAATCCTTGGCCATTTCTTCTTCTGTCAGCCGTTGACCGACAAGGCGCTTTTCATAAAGTTCACGATACTCGGCCTGGGGAGCTTCTTCCACATTGGGCGTGATGACGATGTAGCCAATACCCGCTTTTTTGAAGGCGGCCGTGAGACCGGCGGTGTGGAAGCCGCCAGCAACCATGGCGATGGCTTGCGATCCTGCGATTGAGCGATCGTGCGATCCAGTAACACTACTCGATTGCTTGATCGCTTGATTGCTTGATCGCTGCAGCAGCGCAAGCGTATTTTCAGCAAGAGGCTTGTCTCTCATGAGGGCAACAATGTAAAAGTCGACGGCCGATTTTATCGTTTCTTCAAGGTCCGTCACTCGGCTCGCACTCTCTCGCTCTCTCCCTCTTTCGCTCAATAACTTCTCCGTCACTTCCACAAACGCCGGCAGGCGCTGAGCAATATAGCGGGCCTCTTGGAGCGTGACTTCCTGGCGCAAGAGTTTCTGAAGCTTGTCCATCATCTCATCAGCTTGGCGGACGTTCTGGCCCAAAACAGAATCATCCCTTGCGGGGTGCTTCCTCTTTAAGTAAGCCAAACCCTCCTGGATGCGCCCTAGTTCCGCACCCAATGACTTGCGGTTGGCCAGCGTTGCCTTAAAAAGATCGCGGTTAAGCCCATAAAACTGCTCGTTGTCCACGCCATAGAGGATCTTGCCGTCCCCGCGTAAAACCGAAAAGGCCTCGTCGCCGGAGAGCTCCCCCTTCTTCATGAAATAATCGACAAGCTTTTCCTTTACCTTGCCGGCCGGATAAGAAGCGATTTTCGTGGTGTCATAGACCCCCTGAATCCCTTCCACAGCGACGGGCCCTGAAACGAGGCCTTTCGAAAACAGGTAATCAAGGATCTTCAAGATGCGTTTTTGGGTCGAATAATGGAGGTGCAGATCCTGGATGAGGACGACTGTTCGGGGATCAGATCCTTGATGGAGGTCGGTCACGTAGCCGAGGGAATGGTGCACCGCAAAGCGTTCAAGAGGGTTGGGGGTGAAGGCTGGGGCCGCTTCGGCGATGTGGCTAGAGGTTGCGACGAGCGCAACGGAGATCGATACGGCCAAAAGCCGGGTCAGTCTTTGACGCAAATTGAACATCGGCGTTCCTCCAAGAGAGTTTATTGAGCTACGAAAGTATACGGGAACGCCGTCGGCGGATGAATAGAGCAACCGGCTAAAAATCGCGTCCCGAAAGACCCATGTCTTGTCGGGCCCCCCCAATAGCTAAGAACTCTAAGAGAGCGGGCAGCCTACAAACGCGCTATATCGCTTCTTTAGACCAGGTCTAAAGAAGAAAAATAACGAATATTTTTCGCTCTTATGCGTCTAATATGGTGAGGGCAAAAATGAAGAACAAAACGATCGCCGTGGTTTCCCTAGACGCCATCGAGGACTGCATCTACTTTGTCCGGGGGCAGAAGGTGATGTTGGATAGAGATTTGGCCCTACTCTATGGTGTTGAAACATTCAATCTTAATAAAGCCGTCCGAAGGAACAAAAACCGATTCCCGGAAGACTTTATGTTTCCGCTCACGCGCGAAGAATATCATTCTCTAAGATTCCAAATTGGAATCTTAAAGCGCGGGCGACATTCCAAGTATATGCCGTTAGTCTTTACTCAAGAAGGGGTGGCCATGCTTTCCGGGATCCTCCACAGCTCCCGGGCGGTGGAAGTCAACGTTGCAATTATGCGCGCTTTCGTGCGGATGCGACAGATGTTATCGGCCAACCACGAGCTGGCGAAAAAGCTTGAAGAGCTGGAGAACAAACTCATTGCACACGATTATCGGATTGGGGATATCGTAAAGGCCATCCGCAAGCTGATGCACAGGCCGCGAAAGCCGAGGCCGCGGATTGGATTTTGAGGGAGTGTGTTATCCTTGATGGGGAGAAAGTTATGCCTATGAAGAATTCTTTGTTGAAATCCGTTTTCGGGCATGAGGCGTTCCGGCCGGGGCAAGAAGAACTGATTGATGCTTTGCGTCAGGGGCACGATCTCTTGGGGGTTATGGCCACGGGAAGCGGGAAATCGCTTTGCTACCAGTTCCCCGCCGTGGAGCAAGGGAAACGCTGCCTCGTGGTGTCACCGCTCATCAGCTTAATGAATGACCAGGTCAAAAAACTGGAGCTGGCCGGGATCCCGGCGGCTGGCCTGCACAGTCACGTGGCCCCGCGCGCGCGGCAGGCGGCGCTGGAACGTTGGGCGGCAGGGGA
>JBGPLV010000119.1:0-6374 GCA_041486625.1 Elusimicrobiota bacterium | reverse complement strand
GATAAGGGCGAACGTCATGGCAAATGGAAAATGGCAAATGGTAGGTGCAAAACCTCGTCATTCCCGCGGTCGTAGGCGGGAATCCATCGTAAAGACAATGATGGATCCCCGACAGAGACATTCGGGGATGACATTTTTTACATTTGCCATTTGCCTTTTGCCATTTGCCTTGCCGTTTGCCGGGTGCATGCTCGCCACCCAAAAAGACATGCTTCAGCTGGATGATAATCAGACCAAGATGCGTAAGATTCAAGCTGATTTATCAGCCAAAATGACGGAGCTAAGCGGCAACCTCGAATCCTTGAACAGCCAGCTGGAATCCAGCCAGCAACGGATGTCTTCCTTGTCCCAAAAGCTTGATGACCTTCAGGCTGATTTGCAGCGCCGTTTCAATGTGCTCAGTGGACAGGTCACCGGCACCTCGGGTCAGGGGCCTTCCGCACCGGGTGATATGTATAAAGTGGCTTACAACGATTATCAGGCGGGCAAATATGACCTGGCGCTGGTCGGCTTCCGGAATTTCCTGAGCCAGTATCCGCACGCGGAGCTGGCCGCTCAGGTCCAATACAACATCGGCGAGTGCGAATCGGCGCGGAAAAACTATGCCGATGCCGCCCGTGATTATGACAAAGTCCTGCAGTCCTATGGAAAGAGCGAGTTTGCTCCTAAGGCCCTCTATAAAAAGGGGATTGTCCTGCAGCAAGCAGGGAGAAAAGCGGACGCTAAGGAGGCCTTCCGGCGCCTCATCAAGGAATACCCTCGCCACGAACTCGCCAAGTCGGCCCGCGACGTTCTCCAAGAATCACAATAATGAAAGGTAAAAATGCTGTCATTCCCGCGGTCGTAGGCGGGAATCCATCATTTAGAAATACATTAATGGATCCCCGACAGGGGCGCTCGGGGATGACGGTTCTGGTGCTTTGCCTTTTGTCTTGCTGTTTCGCCCAGGCGGCGGAAGTGTACCTGGGTCTCCAGGCCTACGGCGGGACAGGCAAAGCTCTGGGGGTCGGCATCGCTCCGTACACGGCACCGTCCTCTGATTCGGAGTCCGCTTCACTGGCGAGCAGCATCCGCTCGGTGATGCGCGAGGATATCCTCTTTACCCGCCTCTTCTCCATCGCCGAAGGCGGCCCAACGGCAGGAACCAAATTAGATTCCGTGGCCTGGAGCGGCCTGGGCGCGCAGGTGGTGGTTACGGGGGATGTCAAAGCGGACGGCCCGCAAGTGCACCTGGAATGCCGGATTTATGACGTCTCTTCCGGTAAAATCCTTTGGGGAAAAGTAGGCACGGGGCCCCAGTTGAACGCCAGGCGCCTGGCCCATCTCATGGCAGACCAGGTCACCTTTCAACTCTCCGGCCAGCCTGGCGTCGCGCACACACGGATTGCCTTCGTCAATAACCACACGGGGAAAAAGGAAGTTTACGTCATGGACTATGACGGCGCCAACATTCGGCAGCTGACCCATCTTCATTCCATCACGCTTTTACCCAAGTGGTCTCCGGACGGCAAATGGATCGCCTTTAACAGTTACAAAGCCGGCAACCCGGACGCCTATCTGATGGACGCGGACGGAGGGAATCTTCAGGAACTTTCGAGCCGCCAAGGATTAAACACCTCGCCCAATTGGTCGCCGGACAGCCATACGATGGCCATCACGATGTCGCGCGGCGGAGATCCCGAGCTCTACCTGATCGAACGATCGGGCCACATCGTCCGGCGCCTTACTTATTCGCCGGGCGTGGACACGAGTCCGAGTTTCTCTCCCAATGGGCAGCAGATCGTGTTCATCTCCGACCGCTCGGGCACTCCGGAGATCTACGTGATGGATGTCACAGGCGCAAACAGCCAGCGTTTAACTTACGGCCAATGGGCGGATGCCCCTGCCTGGTCACCCAAGGGAGATTGGATCGCTTACGAGCGGCAGCGCAATCAAGGGCGCTACGATGTTTATGTGATCGACGCTTCCGGTAAAAATAATCATGTGATCTCGGAAGCCGGGGCGCGCAACGAAAACCCGACCTGGTCGCCTGACGGGCGTTTTTTGGCCTACGCCTCGGACCGAGACGGCCGGGCTAAAATCTGTACCATGGCAGCCGACGGCAGCTCGCCGCACTGCGTCAGTACGCTGGGCGGGGAATCGTTTACGCCGAGTTGGGGACCATGAAGCGCGATCTTCTATCCATCACGGATTTTTCGCCGAAAGAGGTCGAGCCGCTTCTCTATGACGCCGCGCGGCTGAAAAAATCCCCGTTCAAACCGGGCGCCCTGAGGGGAAAAACCGTGGCGCTCGTATTCGAAAAACCCTCGACAAGGACGCTCGTATCTTTTGCGGCCGGAATTCAGGCGTTGGGGGGTTTCCCTCTTGTGCTCCAGTCGGATGCCCTCCAGTGGAAGCGGGGAGAGACGATCCCCGACATGGCCCGGGTGATGACCCGTTACATTCATGCCATTATGATCCGCGCGCGCCAGCATCGCGACGTGCAGGAGTTCGCGCGGCACACCACCGTCCCCGTCATTAACGGTCTCACCGAAAGCGAGCATCCCTGCCAGGTTCTGGCGGATCTCATGACGCTCTGGGAACGTCAGGGAAGGAAAGTATCTTCCTTGCGGAAACTCAAGATCGTTTTTTTAGGGGACTCGAACAACGTGTCCCATTCCTGGCTGTTGTTGTCCGGGATGATGGGCCTTCATTTTGTCCTGGCCTGCCCGAACGGTTATGACCCGAACGCGGACCTGCTACGCCAGGCCAAACAACTGGCCATGTCGTCCGGCGGACGGCTGGAGATCGTACATGATCCGCAAGTGGCCGCTACAGGCGCTGACGTCTTATACACCGATGTCTGGACCTCCATGGGCCAGGAATCGGAGGAAGCCAGCCGACGGGAGATTTTTAAACCTTTTCAGGTGAACAGCGAGCTCTTGTCCAAGGCCAAACCGGAGGCTGTCGTTCTCCACTGCCTGCCCGCGCGCCGGGGTGAAGAGATCACCGAGGAGGTCATCGAAGGCCCCCACTCCATCGTCTTTGACCAGGCGGAAAACCGCCTGCACGTCCAAAAAGCGATCTTGCTGAAGCTGATGAAATGACGTCATTCCCCGCGGTCGGTGGCGGGGAATCCATCAATACGACAATGATGGATCCCCGACAGAGGCATTCGGGGATGACATTATAAAAACATGAAACGAACTTTTCAAAATTCCGTTCCAAACATCCATCCTACCGCCTTCATTCATCCATCGGCTGAAGTGATCGGCCGCGTCGTCATTCACAGGAAGGCTTCGATCTGGCCCCTTGTCGTGCTGCGCGGTGACATCGAACCCGTCACGATCGGTGAAGGCACCAATGTCCAGGACAGCTCGATCCTGCACACCTCGCATGGCATCCCTGTGGTTTTAGGAAAAGGCGTTACGGTCGGACACGGCGCCATTGTGCACGGGGCGCGCGTGGGCGATTATTCCCTGATCGGCATGGGCGCGATCCTTCTCGACGGTTGCGAGATCGGCCGGGAATGCCTGATCGGCGCGGGGACGCTCGTGTCCGAAGGCATGAAAATACCTCCCCGGTCACTCGTCTTAGGCATTCCCGGCCGCATTAGACGGCCGCTCCGGCGCGACGAACTGTCTCTCCTCCACCGGAGACCGAAAGACTACATACGGTATGCCGGCCAACACCGACGCCAATCTGCTGTCATCCCCGAAGGCCTCTGTCGGGGATCCATGGATTCCCGCCTACTACCGCGGGAATGACAGGAAATAATCTATGACCAAAGCTCTGATCGTGTACGTCACCGCCGCCAACCGCAAGGACGCGGATAAGATCGCGCAAACCCTGGTGAAGGAGAGGCTTGCGGCCTGTGTCAGCATCGTGCCTCTGGTCTATTCCCGCTATTGGTGGCAAGGACATATCGAGAATAGCGAGGAGCTGCTCCTCATCATCAAGACGCTTTCTCGAAAGTACAAGGCGCTTGAGCGCCGCGTTCGATCGCTTCACTCCTACACCGTCCCAGAAGTTTTGGCGATACCCGTCCTCCATGGGAACCCCGACTACCTGAAGTGGCTAGAAGAATCGGTCTGATTCTGGCTTCCGCCTCGCCGCGCCGGCGGCAACTCTTGAGGAAGCTTAAAATTCCTTTTCGCGTTATCCCCAGCCACATCCCTGAGTCTTCTTCGCACAAAAAACCCATTCGGCTCGTTCGGGATCTCGCTCTGCGAAAAGCGAAAGCTGTCGCTCGGACGTTGGATGACGAAGTTGTTCTGGGAGCGGATACGGTTGTGGTGCTGCGCCATCGCATCCTGGGCAAGCCGCGGGGCGCTCGTGATGCCTGCCGCATGCTTGGACGGCTGTCGGGTTCGACGCATCAGGTCTATACGGGTGTTGCGCTGGTCGATGCTCGGACCCAAAAGGCACTCGTGACGCATGCCAAGTCTGAGGTCCGGATGAAAAAAATCAGTCTAGAAGAAATTCTAAGGCTCTCGAAGAAACATCTGGATAAGGCTGGCGCGTACGCGATTCAGGAAAAACACGACCCGATCGCGCGCGTGGTCAAGGGGTCCTATGACAATGTAGTGGGACTTCCGGTGGCGATGGTTAAAGCGCTTCTGAAAAGACTTTCCCGAGACGTTTAATGCCTTCCTCAATCTGCTCCGTTGTGGAGTTCGTGAAATTCAGCCGCAGTGTTTCGTCGCCGCCGCCGTTGGCGTGAAAAACGCTCCCCGTGACATAGGCCACCTTCTCTGCGATCGCCTTCTTAAAGAGTTTGGAAGCGGATATTCCCTTCGGCAGCGTGCACCACACAAACATGCCCCCCTCGGGGGGGACCCATCGCACGGAGGAGGGAAAGTAGCGGTCCATCGCGGCCAGCATCGCTTGCGCGCGCCGGCGGTAGGACTCGATGATCACCGGGATATGACGGTCCAGGTGGCCGCTTTTGCCGTAGTAGTAAACGGCCCTTTGGATGAGCGAGTTCGGCTGGAGGTCCGCCGCCTGCTTGGCCAGGACAAGGGCATGGATCACCTCCGGTTCCGCAATAACAAAACCGAGGCGGATCCCCGGAGACAGGATTTTGGAGAACGTCGAGAGGTAAATAACACCTCGTTTCCTGGACAGGCTAAAAAGCGACGGCTGCATTGCTCCTGAAAAACGCAGGTAGCCGTAGGGGTCGTCTTCCACGACCGGAAGCTTGTGCTTTTGCACGAGCTTGATAAATGATTTGCGCCTTTCGAGCGTCATGGTAATCCCTGAAGGGTTTTGAAACGTTGGGACCAGATAGGCGAATTTAGGACGATCCTTCCGGATACGTTCCTCCGCGTTTTTGATCAGGAGACCGGACGCGTCCATCGCGACGGAGCTGTACCGGGCTTCATACGCATTAAAGGCTTGAATGGCTCCCAAGTAAGTTGGGTTTTCGACCAGCACGCGGTCATTCGGATTGAGAAAGACTTTGCCGATCAAGTCCAGGGCCTGTTGGGAGCCGTTGGTGAGCATCATCTCCTCAGGCTGGCAGTCCATGCCGTGCCCTCCAAGCCACTGGCACAAAAATTCTTTAAGCGGGAGATATCCCTCGGTCACGTCGTACTGAAGGGAGCCGGCACCATCGTCCCGGAGAGCCTGGTTCAGAGAATCACGAAAGGCTTCGAACGGGAAAAGCTCGGGAGCCGGCAGGCCTCCGGCAAAGGAGATGATATCGGGGCGTTTGGTGATTTTTAGAATTTCCCGGATGGTGGAACGCTGCATGCGCTCCATGCGTTTGGCGAAAGAAAATCTACTCAAGGTTTTGGATTTGGTCGGCCAGGGATGCCAACTCTTGAGGCGAGAGCATTTTCTGCCCGAGGGGGAACAGAAAGCCGTCTTCCTTGTCGAGATGCGGTATAAGTACGTTCATGAGATTGTCGAATCGGATGCGCCAGTCGGCATTGACCCCGTTTTTTCGAAGCCGGATGGCAAGGCTTTCCAGGGTAAAAACCACCGCGGCGTGATCATTCCGCAACTGATGGATGAGGCCCCGGTCTTCGATGCGCTTGCCGTCATCGAGGACGCGGTAATATACGTCCTCGCGCTTGAAGTGCTTCTGCACGTTTTTTTGGAACTCGGTGAGCGCTTCCGTTAGGGTTTGAGGATTCTGGCCGATGAACTCCTTGAGCTTGCCCGCCTGATCTCTCAGCCTTTGATGATCCGATGTTAAAAGGTCGTGCGGGTTCATCGGTCTTCTCCAGTGGGTTCGGTGGGTTTCGAACCCACGACCCCCGACTTAAAAGGTCGGTGCTCTACCCCTGAGCTACGAACCCACTCGAGAAGCTCTCGACAAGGGTTCTAATTATATAAGATCGCCTTTGCTATAATAACGCGGATTTTCAATTCCTTTCGACAACCGGGTG
>JBGPLV010000118.1:0-6421 GCA_041486625.1 Elusimicrobiota bacterium | reverse complement strand
CCCCATGGATTCGGTGACACCAAGCATCAGAGGCGCCTCCTGGGAGCCAGTGAGAAGCCAATCGCCTTTTCGGGAGGGGGCCTGGTCGATCCGCGCACGGATGTAATTCAGGAGTTCCGGCGCATTCTGGATTTCATCCAGGATTGCCGGCCGGCGAAGTTGGTCAAAAAACGTCCGCGGGTCCGACCGCACGCGCGCGACCACGTCGGGATCCTCAAGGAGTACGTACGTCGCTTTGGGAAACAGGTGTTTGAACAGGGTGGTTTTGCCAGAGCGGCGTGGGCCCGTCACAATGACCGCGGAGAACTGCCGGGCCGCCTGTCGAAGCGGCTGCTCGAGAAGTCGGGGTGTAAATCGCGCCATGTGAGGATTCTAAACTATTACCTTAGAAAACTCAATGCCCTAATTTGGATGGTTCTAAAAGCCTGGGCCTTGGGCTATATCCTCTTCAATTTTTTGTTTGAAGGGAATTGAAACTGTGGAAGGCTTGGTCTAGAACGGGCAGGACCACTTTGTACAACAGGTAGAATGTCCCCAACAATAAAAAGACGCGAAGCAGAAGACTGAACGGCCAGCGGCGCCGCAGGGGCCGGCCACAATGGGGGCAGGACGTCGCCTTGGAACTGACATCCTGCCCGCACTCTCTACAAGGAATTAAGGCCATTCAGGTGTAATTTTAACAAACCGGTGGTGGATATCCGTGCTCGCCCAAAACGAGGCGGCTTTTCTCGGAGGGACGGGAGACGTCACGCCCTCCTGCCACGCTTCCTTATAAAAGTATTCGACGAAGCGGCGGATTTCATCCGGGCTCATGCCTACTTTCCCTGTGGCCCGGCGCAGAGTTTCCTCTTGCTCCGCGCGCTGGGCGATAATCTCCTCTAAAGTACCGGGTGGCTCGAACGCCCACAGCGCGTCGATCCGCTCGAAAACAGGCTGATAGTTCTTCAAGGCCAACGCCATGGATCGTTTGAGCCCGGGCTCTGTCATTGCCGGATCAACATTCGTATTAGCACCGATGAACCAACCTTCGAGTACAAACACTCCCACTTTTCCCTGCACCCGATACGGCTCGGGGCTATGATCATCGATCGATTTGTCGAAAGAAGGTAATTCGAGACATGAATCGGGCCGGCTCTCCTCTAAGGCCCGGATATCGCGTAGGAGTTGTTCGACGTCATGCGTGCCCGCGGGGCCGCGGTTGGAGATTCCTTCGGGGTTGTAGCCCAGAGCGAGAAATTCGGGGAGATACCGCTCTCTTTTGGTCAGATAGTAATCATCCAGCGACCGCGTAATCGCTTGGCCCTCTTCGGGTTTCAGAAGCGCATTGAGACGGGAAGCGATGGCCTGGCTGAAAACGGTTTTCCCTTGTCCCACCGAACCATAAACCCCAACAACATAAAGGCCGTTCGGCCGCAAGCGGAGTTTCTGGGAGATTATCCATTCTGAAAAGGTGCGGTAGACGGACTCGGACTCTAACAGTGACGGGCCTCGCCCCGAAAAAGGCTCGGGGCCGGCGCCTGTGGAGTTAACAATGACGCGCCTCGTAGTAAACAAGATCTTTTTCAAGATCATCAAATGTCCAGTGTCCGGGCGAGAAATAATTCCAGAACATGCCGTAGCGATCCACCACGTAGGCTCCGGGGACAACGTCCTTGGGCGCCTTTTGAATAATGAGGACTTTGGTGTTCAACCAATCCCACTGCTTCTGGTCAGCCTGAACGGCCTTTTCCCAACGTTGCAATGTCTCCGACGACGCGTGAGGGTCGTAGAGCAGAAGAAGATGCGATTTTTGCCGGTAGTCCCAAAGATCATGAGAGTTTCCTCCCAGATCTTTGACCTGCCAATTCGGAATGCGCTTGCCTTTTTCGAGCATCGCTAGTGAGTGAGCCTCTGAAAGATAATGCCCGAGCCCAAAACTGTTTTCATCGGGTCTCGGATGAGAATGGTCGTATAGCCGACCTTGGCCGGCTCTCCCTGGATGGACATCGTGGTCTCCTGGCGGGAAACTGTCGACTTTGTCGCTAGAGTTTCTTCGAGCGTCTTCGTAAACCAAGAATAGTCCTTCAGGACATCGGAAACGGGTTTCCCGATATACAGGGTTTCAGGAAGATGGAGAATCGAGGCCGCGGCGGGATTGAAAATCGTAATTTTCGCATCCAGGTCAACCGCGACAAGACCTCCCGAGAGATTAAGCAACAAACTCTCCAAAAGGGTTTTGGTGTGGGACACCTCTTCGATCAAGAGTAAATTTTGATAGGCGATGGCAGACTGCCGTCCTAAAAGGGTCATGAATTCCTGATCCTGGGGGCTGAATTGTCCGTTCTTGCGGTTTAAAACTTCGATCACACCATAGGTTCGCTTTTGCGAGAACACTGGCACGCAGAGAATCGAACGTGTGATAAAACCCGTGATAAGATCACCTTTTTTGCTAAACCGGTTGTCCTGTCGGACATCGGGTACAAGCGCGGGCTGTTGATATTGGGCCACCCAACCGACGATTCCGGTCCCCACCTGAAAAGGGACTTCTTTGAGCCTTGGTTCGTCAACCCCATAGGCGGAGCCGACGTGCATATTTTTTCCGTCTGCTTCAATCTCAAAATAGGTCCCCGCCTCCGCCTGAACGGTTTTACACGCTTGCTCTAGAACAAACTGCCACAATTTATTCGGCTCGTAGACGAAATGCAGTTTGTTGAGAATTTCGAAGAGCGCGTTGAGATGATAGGTGCCTAACATGTGAATGTAAATAATATCAATTTCATCGCTTGAAGCGTCCTCCAGACTGCGGGGCGGACCCGCGCTTCCTCAATTTCTTATAGCGCGCAGGTCCCACGGTAGTCAGTGGGACGCCCGACCGCCTTGTGTCGGGCGGACGAACCTGGCTTGCGGTACTTCGATGCTCCCTCCCGTGCCATCCGCGCTCATCACATAGAGTGGATCCTCGCCAATGACTAAAGTGGCCGTCTCCACCGCGGTCGCCATCGGGTCCCAGTCGTCATGCGAAAGGACCTGAAGTCTGCCGCCCGAGGCGTCCGTGATCACCATCGTCTGCTCGCCTAAATCCGTCACATCGGGGCTTTCCTTAAAAAAGAGAAACTGATGGCCCGGAAAGGAGTTGATCTCTCGCTGGGACGCGCAGTGCTTCATTCGCTTGCTGCCGTTTGAGACCGAGAAGGGGACTAAGGTTCCTCGGCGCCTGTCCCACAGTTGGAACTCATCACATACTTTGGATTGCTTGGCTGTCTTGAGCACAATGAGATTGGAGTCATCCGTGTAGACCGCCTCCGCTACCGGTTCATTCAATATAAGGGTAGTGGTCTCGGTATCCACCCGGTACTCCGCCAGCCAGCTCGGCAGGGACCCCGGAATCTGCAAAAAGAGAAGCCGCTTTCCATCGCTGGACCAATCCGGCGAAAACCCCTGGCCTAAAAGCGTCGTTTTAGAATTTTCCCAATCATGCACCGCTAGGATCGGCCATGCGGATGGTCCCATCACTTGAAGCACGAGCTCTTTGCCGTCCGGAGAGAGCAGAAACCGGAAAGGCCCCAGCGGATTTTCATAGATCGCTTTTTCCTCTCCGTCTGGCCACGCCTTGAGATAGACCCGGTAGGGATCCTTGAGGGTTTGCCTGGCCGAAAAAAACACACGCCCCTCGTCGCGGTCCCAGGTGATATCAATAAAGTTGGAGTAGGCCTGTCGAAACGAAAAGCTGTCGAGTTTATGTGTTTCCAGGTTGTAAAAGGCAGGAACTGGAGGATGTTGGCGGAGGTCCTCCACGAAAAAGCCCCGCGGGAAATCGGCAGCATGTAAAAAGGATAGGCCCAGGCAGCAAGCCAACAACCAACTTCCCCTCATCCGGCCTCCGGCACCTTCTCCCTAAAGGGAGAAGGCCAAGGCCGGCCCTCGCCCTTCAGGGAGAGGGTGACCGCAGGGCGGGTGAGGGTATAGCCTTTATTGCGGTTCGACAATTTGAACGTTTTCGTTCGGGGCTCTGCGCTCGCCGGGTACCCCCGGAACGCTGTGAATGTCGCCCACAGCCTGTGCTTTCTCCCCGCGAAGCACTTTCCGGTTATACGATTCAGCCAAGGGATGCGCCAAAAGGCTGTCCGCCAGCTTCTGCATGTCCACCGAAGACATGGGACGCGCTGCTGAAGAGGGGCGATGTCGAGGCGGATAGGAGGGGTGCTCTGGAGTTTGCATTTGCGGTTCTTCTTCCTCCGCGGGCGGCTGTTTCCGCCCGCGACTTAAGGAGGCCAGAAGTTGGCGCACATTGGGAGCCAAGGGATCATCCGGACGGACGCGAAGGAACCCCTTAAAATCTCTCGAGGCGCCGGCGAGGTCTTCCCGCTTGAGCAGTATGACGGCGCGCCCGAGGAGAGATTGAGCATCGCTTGGATTTTTTTCCAGAACTCCAGTGAAATCTTCGAGGGCCGCGTCCCAGCGATCTGATTCATAGTGGACGGCTCCACGCAGCGCTCGAGCATCGAGATAGTCCGACTTTAGGCGCAGGGCATCATTCAGGTCCAGAAGGGCCCCGTCGAGGGATTTCAGATAATATTTGCATGCCCCGCGCGCATAATACGCTTCAGCGAAATCCGCGTCGCCGGAGATCGCGTCGTCAAAACGAGGGATGGCCTCGTTAAATTGTTTGGCGTTGAACAGCTTGACCCCGTCATTAAAAGCACGGATCGCGGAATTGGACCTGGCCCATGCTATCGCCGGGACGATGATCGCCAGGGCGACCAGCCGGCCGCCCCTACACGGCAAATGATCGTTTGGCTTTGCATTCATCGCACGCGCAAACCTCCCGAAGAAAATCATAGGTATAGATGCCAGTATTATGCCCGTCCGACCAGTCAAAGTGCAGCGCGTAATTGCCCATGACCTCGATGCCCTTGGGCTTTATGCCCTGGGGAACAAAATCCGGCTTGATCAGGCTCTGATGGGTCCACTCATCCACACACGCCGCGCAGCGGCAGGCGAGGCGCAGGTCACGGGCCGCGTAGCGGCTCATGTGCTGGTCGCTCCAGCGAATAGCAATCGTATCACCCGTCGTCTTGATCTCCTGTGGGACCGGCTTCATTAGAACTCCGCTTCGACCCATTGTTTTGGATCGACAGGTACCCCATGCACAAAGACCTGAAAATGCACGTGAGGGGCCGTGCTTAAGCCCGTGGACCCCACCTTCCCAATGATTTGCCCCTTATGCACCTTCTGGCGGACACGGACCACGATCGATTGCATGTGTAGGTAGATCGTCATCACCCCCTGCCCATGGTTAATCAGCACGGTTTTGCCATGGGCTTTAAAATTAGACGCCAAGACAACCGTGCCTGCGTTGGCCGCTAAAACGGGAGTGCCTTTATCCGCGCGAAGATCGATGCCCTTATGGAATCCGGCATCGATCGTCCCGTTGCGGAGACGCTTTAAGCCGAACTCTCCGATGACCTGGCCTTCCACCGGGTACATAAAAACGCCTTCCCACTGCTGGTCGCGGGACAAATACTGGTTGGTCTGGTGAAGAATCGCGCTTTCCCGATGTTCAGCTCTCATCAAAGCTGTCTTTTCAGGAGCAAAATTAATGTTTTCGGTGGTAAACACCTTCGATGCGACCTCGATCATAAATGGTTCCGCCGGAAGCGCATCGGCCGGCAGAGGCGCTGTCGCCGGGGCCTTAAAGGTCAGCCCATAGGTGCCCGGTTTCGCATCTAATTTGATTCCGATCAGCGCCCGGTTGGCGTTCGGGCCGATCACGAAAAAAGGATAGGATTTCCCCAAAAATAGGGCTTTCAACCTGGCGGTCGGCAGGAGCCCGTCCACTTCGACGCGTAGTGTTTCGCCGGGCAATAGCGTTGTAGTGGAAAGCAGGACCTTTGCCGGTGTCCCGTACAATGGCATGGCAAATGTCAGAAGGCAAATGGCAAATGTGATCTTCACACAGGTACGACGCGGATGAATCGGCGTTTACCGACTTGGATCAAGACCGGGGCTTGTAAATCCAACGTGTCTTTTTCGCCCATGCGTTTTCCGTCCACTTCGACCGCTCCTTGACCTAAAAGACGCTGGGCCTCTTTTTTGCTCGGTGCGGCGTTTGAGGAAGCCAAAACATCCACCATACGGTGCGTCCCTCGAAAGGTTTGGAATTCAGGGATCTGTTCGGGGATTTCCTTTTTGGAGAAGACGCGCTCAAATTCCGCGGCGGCTTTTTCCGCGGCTTCTTCTCCATGAAACATAGCGGTCAACGTTTTCGCCAGGGTTTCTTTTGCCTGGCGGGGATGCATCGCCTTGAGGGACGCCACATCGAGGTCCGTTAGGAGCTCCGCGTATTTGGGCATCATGGCGTCGGGGATCGACATCACCTTGCCAAACTTGTCTTGAGGGGAATCATTAAACGCGATGTAGTTCCCGTAGGATTTAGACATCT
>JBGPLV010000117.1:0-6470 GCA_041486625.1 Elusimicrobiota bacterium | reverse complement strand
GATGATCGCGGCCTCCAACGTTTGGTTTGGCCTGAGTTGGATCCTGGCTGGGTTTTGCACGTATGGTCTCGTCCGGGAAGTCACGGGAGAACCCGCCGCGGGGTTTGTCGCGGGAACCTTCGTCATGACGCACAGCTACATGCTCGCCCGGGCGATGCAGAACTGGGGACAGTTCAACATTTATGGAATGCCCCTTTTTCTTTGGTGCTTGATTCGTGCCCGGCGTCGTTCGGACGCGGCCTCCTTTGCGCTCGCCGGAGCGGTGCTCGCCTGGACGGCCGCGTGCCATTACTATTTTCTGATCTACTCGGTTCTGATCTGGCTTGCTGTCGCCGTCGCAGATTTGTCGCCTTATGTTCTGCGCATCTCTAAAAGATTGTCACCCCCGAATGCCTCTGTCGGGGGTTCATCACTACGGAAATGCTTCTTGGGCTTGTCCGCCATTGCAGGTGCGATCGGCTTAGGGATTGCCCTGCACCCTGCGGCAGTTCATGTGGCAGGAATTACAATCAGTATGAAAACCCCCGAGAATCCTATCTTTCTTATGTGGGTATTGCTTATGGCTTGGGGGACAACGTATTTCAGGCTGTCGATGGATCCCCGCCTACGCGGGGATGACAATAAAGCGCGGTTAAGTCATCACCTTCTTTTGATTGGAACCGCGACAATCCTACTGACCCCTCTTTTCTGGGAGTCCTTCAAGCTCATCCAGACGGGGGGCTATCCCAAACAGAGCATTTTATGGAAGACACACAACTCCGGGGCCAACCTCTTTGCGCTTTTTTTCCCAAATCCGATTCATGCGATTTGGGGCCCAGCCGTCAGCCAATGGTACGCGCTTCGCGGGATGAACGCACAGGAACAGGCGGCGAGCATTGGCTGGGTTTGTCTGGCGGTCGTCATAGGATCTGGTATTTGGAAAACAAGTTCATCCGCCCGCCGGTGGCTGTGGCTCGCGCTGTCCGCGACGGTGCTCGCCATGGGGACGCATCTGCACATTGCGCAATACAACCTTTGGTGTCCGCTTCCCTTTTTTGGATTCCGGCTTCTACCGATTCTTGGCAATGTGCGGGTACCGGAACGCTGGATGGCCGTAGGCGCCATCGCCTGGTCGGTGGTCCTAGCGATGGCGGTCACAAAGCTCGCCGCCCAGCGGGGCTGGTCGCTCCGAAATGTGAGCGCTATTATCACAGCGCTTATCCTTATTGAGAATTGGCCGGGGATTCCGTTTGCGCCAACGCCACCCGTATCACCGGTGTATGAACGCCTGAGGCAGATGCCTCCAGGGGCTGTGTTGACCGTACCGCTTTACATCGGGGATTCGAGCATCGGTGCCGGCGACGCGCTGAACGGTCCGTTTGTTTTTCCGTGGGACCATCTCTGGGCGCAGACCGCGCATCAAAAACCCATTCTGGGAGGCTATATCGGGAGGATCTCGCGACAGGTGATTGACGACTACAAGGCCGATCCTTTCATCCACACGCTCCTCGACTTGGAAGAAAATAAAATTCATCGGCAGGCTTCGGATCCTGCCCAAGCGATGGACGCCGTACGGAAACTGGATTTTCGCTATGTGCTCGTTTATCCCGGAGCTACGGACCCGGAAGCGCTGAAGTATGTTTTGGGAAGTTTACCGCTTGAACTCATCGATCGGGCGGATTCGATCCATCTCTACAGGGTCAGGGGTTATCGAAGTGACTGAGTTCCTTTAGCATGCGGACGCGGGCGGCGAGCTGATCTTCGGTGAGGGTTTTGAGGCGTTCGAGGCTGAATTTTTCCACGGTGAACGACGCCATGGCGGTGCCGAACACGACGGCCCGCCGCAGCGTCGGTCCTGAGATATCGCCGTCATTCTTAGCCACATACCCAAAAAATCCTCCGGCAAAGGTATCGCCTGCTCCCGTCGGATCATAAACTTCTTCTAAAGGAAACGCCGGCGCCGAAAAAAACGAGTTGTTGCCAAAAAGAAGAGCGCCGTGTTCCCCTTTTTTTATCACCACATACTTCGGCCCCCAGGACTGAAGCAGCCGGCCGGCCTTCACCAGGCTGGGGCTGTTGGCGAATTGGCGGGCTTCCCCGTCGTTGATAAACAGGAAGTCGACGCGTTTAAGCACGCGCTTCAAGACATCCGGCTTCATCTTGATCCATAAATTCATAGTGTCGCAGGCGACAAGCTTCGGCTTTTCCACCTGATCGAGCACGGAGAGCTGCAGGTCGGGATCGATATTGGCCAAGAACACAAAGTCGCTTTTTTTATAGGCCGCGGGGATCTTCGGCTTGAAGGTCTCAAAAACGTTGAGGTCCGTCGCCAGGGTATGGGCTTCGTTGAGATCATATTCATAGGCCCCTGCCCAACGAAAGGTTTTTCCTTTGGCGACCTGAAGACCTTCCATGTGGATCCCCCGGCTTTCAAGAAGGCCGATATGCTCCCGGGGGAAATCCTCGCCCACCACTCCCACCAGGCGCACCGGCGTGAAGAAACTGGCGGCGTAGGACGAATAGGTGGCCGACCCCCCCAAGGCTTCTTTCACTTCGCCAAAGGGGGTCCGCACGCTGTCGAGCGCGACCGAACCGACAATTAACAATTCATTCATGCTTATTCATTATCCGGGATTAATTTTATCTTTTCGGGGGGTTCGATGCCGGCCGCCTGGGCGACGGCCGTGAGGAAAGCGTGCCAGCCGTAGGGCTTTTCAAAGAAGGAGCTCACCAGGGTCCGCTCGTGTTCGTTCAACTGTTCGACCCAGGGACGCCCCACGCGAGGGCCGCGGAACGCCTTGTTGCCCATCGCAGTGGTGATGATGATCTTCGGCTTCTCGCGGATGCCGCCCTCCCAAAGCCGCTTGATCACGTCCAAACCGTTGACTTCGTCCGCGAGCGCGATATCGAGCACCAGGACATCCACCGGATCTTCCAGTATACGCTCCACAGCCTCCCGGCCCTTAGTCATGCGTTCGACCTCCCAATCCGGAAATACAAACTGGATGAATTCCGCAATGGCCTGCGCGTTGTCCTCATGATCTTCTACGATCAGTGCTTTTTTTATCGGCATACGTTGTTGCTAAGCGGCGGCCTCCGCATGTTGAGATTCCTTGCGGTAGGCGGGCAAGACCACGCGGAACGTGCTGCCTTCCCCGAGATGACTCTCGGCCGAAACGCGGCCACCTAGGCTCCGGGCATACTGGGCCACCAAATAGAGGCCGACCCCGGAGCCGGGTTCCAGCTTCTTTCGGCTCTGGCTGTGATAAAAGGGTTTGTCAAAAATCTCGGCCAAATCGCCGGCCGGGATTCCGCAACCGGAGTCGCGCACCTCCACCGAGATATCGTTTTCTTCCTTCCGGCAAACCACCCACACAAAACCCTGCTCCGTTGCTCTGACCGAGTTATCGATCAAGTTCTCTATGATCTGTTCCAGGAGACTGCGCTCCCCCCAAATGAACAAGGACCCGGAGGCTTCCACCGACAGTTCCAATTTCTTTTTCTCCGCCATCGGCTTCCATCGGTCCACCGACAAGCGCGCCGCCTCGCCCACGTCAACCCTCTCGAACGGCCGCCGGCCGCGAAACCCTTCCGCCACGACGCGGCCGAATTCCGTCCAATTTCGCAAGTGGTGTCCCAGGCGCGTGATGGCATGCTCTTCGATCGGTAGCGCTCTCTGCGTGTCGGAGTAGAATTCGGCCGAACGCTGCTTTAGAGCGGCCACGGCCGCGGCGAGCGGCTGGCGGTCGGTCAGCCCATTTTCCAGTTGACCGATTTCTTTCTCAAAATCCATCCACCAGGAGGCCAGGCGCATGGCCCTCCAGGAAACGCGCCCTTTGAGCGCGTTCACGTCATTTTTCATGTCGTGCGAGTCCTTGACCATGTTCAGCGCTTCCTGCGTCAACACCATCGCCTGCGTCAAAAAGTTTTCGAGGCGCCGCCGCAACGCGCGCAACACCTTCAAGTCGGCCGAATTGAAAGGTTCTCCGGATCGCTTCGGCCCCAAGAGCACCAGACCTAAGAGTTCTTTCTCTTTGTTGATGGGAAAACACGCCGCACCGCCCCAGTCGCGAAGTTCGGCCAAACCGCCGGCCGCGCCGGCTCCGGAGAGGCGCTCCAAGTCTTCTAAGGTCCACAATCGGCTCTCTTCCCGAAGCCATTGAATGAGCGGCGCGCTTTCGGAGATTTCGGCGGCGCGCTCCGGATGCTCGCGGCCGTTCCGCGGAGAGCCGCGAAACACCATCTCGACATAGCTTTGGTGCCCCGGATCATGCATGAACACGCGCACCCGCTCTAGTTTCGCCGCGTCGGTCAACCGCGTGACCAAAAATTCCAACATTTCCCTAAGATTCGTATATTCCTGGAGATCGTTCGGCAGTTGTCCGAGGACTTCTAAATAGGAAAACCGGTCGGCAAAAAGGAGGCGATCAATAGACGGCTGCAACGCGCGACGAAGGGGGTGGTATGCCATCACCGTGATCAAGCCCATGACCACGACAGAAATGATAAGCGCGGCCACCGGATGAGTCGACGCCAGAGGAACCCCGATCGACAGACATCCGGCCGCCAAGAGCGAGGCCGTGGCCGCGTGGAGAGTGACGTTGCGTACCCATAGACGCCAGTTCATGAGTTACCCTTTTCTCGACTTTACTATTTTTTCCGTGCGACGACGACATTATACTCGCCGCACAGGATTTCTTTGGAGAGGTACATGTCAAAGATTTTGCGGTAAAGCGCCTCATCGGATTGGCCTTGATAAGACTTCTTGAAGGCCTTCGCGTAGCGCCATCGGGCGAAGGGATAGATGAGGTAGTAGAGCGCCTGGCTGACCGGCCGCAGTTTCCAGGGGTGCAGCTGCTCGATCGTGAAGCCCGAAAAACGAATAAAGGCCTCAAGCCTCTGGAAGGGGAGTAAATTAATGTGGCTCATAAAGAGATTGGGCAGGTCTGAGCGAATGGGTGCCGGAGGGTTGTCGTGGCTTCCGGTGATAAGGAACAAAAGCCGGTTTTGCAATGATGACACGTTCGGGGTCGTGAGGAACAGCCGGCCGGAGGGCTTGAGCACGCGCGCGCATTCCCGCAAGAACCGGAAGGCATTTTCAGTATGTTCAATACCTTCGATCGAAACGACATAATCAAAAGAAGCATCATCAAACGGAAGTTTTTCCCCCATGTTGGCCTTGACGTAGGCCACACCCGGAAAGACATGCAGCGACTCATCAATTTCGCCGGCCACCGCGTCAAAACCGTTCTCCTGGGCCTGCTTGGCGAAATACCCCGGTCCGGACGGCACGTCGAGAAGTTTCCCCGGCTTGTGACCGCGCAGCAGCTCCCACACAAGATCATGAAGATTGGGGTTATGCTTCTTGGGCAGCTCCTGCGGCTTGGAGGAAGGCCGTTCCATGAGGGTGGTCATAGTCACCGGATCTGGGTTCGTATTATAAACGATCCAAGCCTTCCGCTGAGGAAAACTCAGGAGGCCCCGCGCGACACCGGCGTCAACCGAAGACGGTATAATTCCAGCCATGTCATAGGTCACCTCGGCAGGTTGGGCCTACATCAAAATGAGGCCAACCACCAGAAAAAGAGCGGTTGAACTTTTCATCATTTTTTGAATAAAACATTCACGAGGCCTTTGACGGAAGTTTCGATGCCGAACTCTTTAAAATTGTCTTTTAACCAATAACTTCGGTAGCCATAAGCATACAGCAATTTCCTTAAATCTTTTTCCGTTTTCCCCAACTGCCGCTGTGCAATGTCCCCAACCTCACAAAGAATCATCGGAGTATCCGGTTGTGATAAAAGTTGTTTGGCGCCAGCGAATACCAGGGTCTCCACTCCCTCCACATCGATCTTGATCATATCGACATGATCAATGGCTTGAATCGCCATAATTTCATCGATCGTTTTTATCTTCGCGGTTACTTTTAATTTGTCCCTATCCCATCCATCTAAATCTGGATTGTCTTTAAAATCACCTAGCGAATGCCCCCATCGTTAACGGGGTTGATATTGAGAACGGCTTTCCCCCGCTTGCCCGACAATGCACTTGAAATAAGTGGACTTGGGCTAGTCCATTGGACAGAATATTTTTTTTGAGTAGCCTAAAATTGACTGGAAAAGGCTCGAAGCTATACACCCGTCCTGCCGGTCCCACCAAATTCGCCATGAGAAGCGAAAAGAATCCACTATTGGCACCGATGTCGAAAACCGTCATGCCAGATTTGATTAACGTTCGGAGTGCCTCCTGTGTTTCAAACTCGTAAAGATCCGGCTTCAGGAAAAAGATCTTTTGCAGTCTCCCGAGAGACAGGTTCATATTCAATTTATATTTTCCAAATAATAGATCGTGCACCTCATTCGTCGGATGCAAAAACCGAGCGACGACTCCCTGTCTAAACGGCATGAACTTTGCAAGGATTTGAATCAATTTATTTCGAGCATGTGGGGGAATGGCATTGTCAAGCTTCATAGCATCCGTCAGATTATTGG
>JBGPLV010000116.1:0-6605 GCA_041486625.1 Elusimicrobiota bacterium | reverse complement strand
CGTGAAAAATTCCGAGACCGTGAAGCTGAGCCGGGTGGCTCCAGGGAAAAAAGCCAAGCTCGTTTACGAGTACGACTTCGGGGATGGGTGGGAGCATGAGGTCGTGGTGGAGAAGATCATGTCCCCGGAGCCTGGCAAAAAGTACCCGCTCTGTCTGGCCGGTGCGCGGGCTTGCCCTCCCGAAGACTGCGGCGGCGATTACGGCTATGGGGAGTTGTTGGAGATCATCAAGGACCCCAAACACGAGCGCTACATTGAAATGACTGAATGGCTGGGCCGCCCGTTCCACCCCGAGGCCTTTGATTTGAACGAGACCGACGACGCCGTCCGTAGGGCTCCCAGCCGCGTAGAATTCCGCTGATACAGCGAGCCTGCGTGCCCCCGCCATCGGCCGCCCTGCGGCGCCCCCTGAAATCGTCGACAAATTGATATAATCTCCTCTGTTTCTGGACCCAATTTTACGGCGGGGTAGCTCAGCTGGTTAGAGCGGCAGCTTCATAAGCTGTAGGTCGAGGGTTCGAGTCCCTCCCCCGCTACTCTCTTTTAATCTGCCTTATGCTTAATCTGTGGCCACACCAGGCGCCGTGCCTCGTCATCGGGCACCGTGGTGCGATGGGGTATTCACCCGAAAACACCTTGATCTCTTTCGAGGAAGGCATCCGGCGCGGCGCGGACCTCCTTGAAATGGATGTCCAGCTGTCGTCCGACAATGAAGTGGTCGTCATGCACGACACGTCGGTGGATCGGACGACAGACGGCTCTGGCCTCGTCCGCGACCTTCCATGGAAAAAGCTCAAGACGATTGACGCCGGGGTTTGGTTCGGTCCCGACTACGCCGGGCAAAACATCCCGTCCTTGGCTGAGGTGATTGACCGTTTTCGGGTCCGCCGAACAACCACAAAGCACCTGATCGGCTTTGTGGTGGAACTCAAGACCGTCCGCGGAAGCGGTGGCTCACTGGCGGATGCCGTGGTGGCGCTTCTATCGCGCGAAAACTTTGCGGATCGGTGCTTTGTCATTTCGTTTGATGCGGTCGCCCTTCAGGAAGTGCGCTCCGCCCACAAAACGATCCCGACGGGGCTTCTGTTTTCTGAGGACACCGAGGAAGGACGCATCGTTCAGGCCAAAGCGATTGGGGCCCAGGCCATCTTCCCGCGAAAAACGTGGGTGACGTCCCGCGGGGTGGCCGCCGCGCATAAAGCGGGGCTGGCGGTCGCGACCTGGACGTGCAACACAAAAAATGAGATGAAGCGGATAATGACCTGCGGGGTGGACGCGATCGCGACCAATTACCCCGACCGGCTCCGGTCTTTAATGGGATGATGCGCGCGATTATTTTCGATATGGACGGCGTGATCTGCGATTCGGAGCCTCTGCATATGCAGGCTTTCCAGGAGATCTTGAAAGACGAGGGCATCATGATCATGGACCAGGAGTACTATGACAAGTATCTCGCCCACGACGACCGGGGGAGCTTTGAGTCCGCCATCCGGGCGCACAACCGGCCGCTTCCCGATTTAAAAAAAATGAACGCGCTCCTGTCGGCCAAGGCGCGCGTGTTTGATGAGTTGATGAAGGAACGCATGATCATTTACCCGGGCGCTGATGGGTTCATCAAAAAAGCGGCGGAAAAATATTCCCTGGCACTGGCTTCCGGGGCCCGCCGCCTGGAAGTGGAATATGTGCTCAAGAAAGCCAAGATCAGGGATATCTTTTCCGCTATTGTGAGTGCGGATGAAGTGAAAAACGGCAAACCCCAGCCGGAGGCTTTTGAGCGGGCCCTGGAGCTCATGAACCAGATGCGTCTGGAGGGAACGCGCGAGATTATGTCCGTCGAAACGTTGGTGATCGAGGATTCCCCTCGTTGCATTCAGACAGCGAAAGGCCTTGGGATGAAAACCGTGGGGATGGCGACATCGTACAAGTCGGAAGAGCTTAAAGAAGCCGATCTCGTGATCAACAGCCTTGTAGGTTTAGAGCTGGAAACGCTGGAGAAACTTTTTGGCTAATATCTCAAAAGTCCCTTCCCCCCTGGTGGGGGAAGGTGTGGATGGGGGGGCTCATAGAAGCAGCTTCAACCCCCCACCTCCGTCCTCCCCCACAAGTGGGGAGGAAGTTCTAAAGCTCCCGCCCACCGTGTCGGAGCCGATGAATCGTTCTTGGACCGAGGCGGAGGCATTCGCCTACTGCACGCGTCTGACCAAAAGTCACTATGAGAATTTTCCGGTCGGTTCCTTCTTGATTCCCGGGGAGCTGCAGCCGGCCGTCCGCAGTCTTTACGCGTTTATGCGCACGGCCGATGACTTTTCAGATGAGAATCGTCAGCCTGGAGACGAGCCGGAGCGGTTGGCCTGGATGCAAAGTTGGCAGACGATGCTGGGAGATTGCGCGCGAGGCGAAGCGTCTCACCCGGTCTTCATCGCTCTTCGGAGAACGCTCGAGCAACACGAGCTCCCGGTTCAGTGGCTCAAGGATCTGCTGCATGCCTTCACGATGGACTGCACCGTCCGTCGCTACGCCACCTATGAAGATTTACTCACATATTGCCGTTATTCCGCCAATCCGGTGGGGCGGCTGATCTTAACTCTGTTCGGCTACCGCGATGAGGAGCTCTACCGGTTGTCCGACGCCATCTGCACGGCGCTTCAGTTGGCCAACCATTGGCAGGATGTGGCGGTGGACTTGCAGAAGGATCGGATCTACTTGCCGCAGGAGGATCTCAAACATTTCGGTATAACAGAGGAACAACTTAAAGCATGGGTGACACCCTCACCCTCCCCTCTCCCTAAAGGGAGAGGGCCAAGCCCTGCCTTCTCCCTTCAGGGAGAAGGTAGCCGGAGGCCGGATGAGGGTTTCCATAACCTAATGGCCTTTGAAGTGGCGCGTACACGCGAGCTTTTTGCGAAGGGCCGTTCACTTCCCGAAGAGGTACGCGGCCGCTTGCGTTGGGAACTGCGGTTCACGTGGCATGGCGGCGTTCGCATCCTCGATAAAATTGAAAAGGCGGATTACGACATTTTCAACCGGCGCCCGGTCGTCACCAAAGCCGATTGGTTGGGGATCGCTATCCGGACCCTCCTTTAATATGGACAACCACTACGTCAACTCAGTGGCCCGCCAGAGCGGAAGCAACTTTTACTTCTCCTTCTTTTCCCTGCCGCGGGAGAAGCGCGAAGCCATCACGGCGGTCTACGCGTTTTGCCGGGAGGTCGATGACGCCGTCGACGCGTTGGAGCAAAAGGACCCAGCGGCCGAAGTGACCCACTGGAAAGAGGAAATCGCCAACACTTATGACGGACGGCCCGCTCTCCCGCTCACTCGCTCACTCGCTCAAGCGATTGAGCGCTTTGATCTGTCCCGCGGCTATTTTGATGGCATCCTGCAAGGCGTGGCGATGGATCTCGACAAGAAGCGCTATTCCTCTTTTGAGAACCTCTCCACCTACTGCTATCACGTGGCGGGCGAAGTCGGGCTTCTGTGTATGGAGATTTTCGGGTATCGCTCGGAGCGCCTGAAGTCCTACGCGGTCAAACTGGGGACGGCCTTTCAGCTCACCAATATCTTACGCGACATCAAGACGGATGCTGAAAGAGGAAGAATCTATATTCCTCAGGAAGATCTAAGGCGGTTTGGAGTGGACGAAGAGTGGATTTTAGGTCGAGCCCAAGGGTCGTCATCCCCCGCGGTCTCTGGCGGGGGATCCATGAATAAAAATGATGGACCCCCGACAGAGGCACTCGGGGGTGACAACATGAAAGCTTTCCAAAGACTGATGAGTTTCGAAGCGCGGCGTGCGCGCGATTATTATCGGGAAGCCTCCGTCCTTCCCACGGCGGAAGAACGCCCGTCCTTGCGTGCGGCCGAGATCATGCGAGCGATTTATGAAAATGTCCTCGATCGCATTGAGAAGCGGGATTACAACGTTTTCGAAAGCCGTATCCGCGCGCCGACTCTGGTGAAGCTGGTTCTCGCGGCCAAAGCCTGGTGGGGGAGCCGGTGAACGTGATCGTGATCGGCGGCGGGTTTTCGGGCTTGTCGGCGGCGACCGCCTTGGCCGAGCAGGGAGCCCGGGTGACGCTCCTGGAGGGGCGTCAAATCCTTGGCGGTCGAGCGTATTCTTTCGTCGATCCCAAGACGGGCGACTCCGTCGATAACGGACAGCATCTTTTTATGGGATGCTACCGGGAGACGCTCGAGTTTCTGCGGCGGATCAACGGCCTGGACGGTTTGAATTTCCAGATGTCCCTGTCCGTATCTTTCGTGGGAACCGGCAACCGCCGCGCAAGGCTGAAGTGCCTCCCGATTCCACCTCCCTGGCATCTTTACAGCGGACTTCTCCGCTTGAAGACCCTGTCCTGGGGAGACCGCTGGCGGCTGCGCTACGTCCAATCCGAACTCCGGAAAGACACGCCGGAGGAAGAGTTGGACCGTTTGACCGTTGACGCGTGGCTAACACGGTGCCAACAGTCCGAGCGGGCCAGACGCCATCTTTGGGATTTGATCGCGATCGCCTGCCTGAATGAAGACTCGCGGATCGCTTCGGCGGCGGGATTTGTCGCGGTCCTCAAACAGGCATTCTTCGAAGACCGGGCCGCGTCGCGCCTGGCTTTCGCGAACGTGGGACTGAGTGATCTTTACGTGCACGATGCGGTGGATTACCTACGAAAGAAAGGCGGGGAAGTACGCGCCAAATGTCCGGTCCAGCGTCTGGAACTCCGCAACGGCCGCGTCGAGGCCGTCATCTTGCGCGATGGCGGACGCCTTGAAGCCGACGCGGTGATTGCGGCGGTTCAACCGTGGGCGCTCCTCAAACTATTGCCCGAGGCCCTGGTCGAGAAGGAAACGTATTTCCGGCAGCTTAAGGAACTGGCGTATTCGCCCATTATCTCAATCCATCTCTGGTTTGACCGGGCCATCACCGATGATCTTTTTGCGGGGCTTCTCGACACGCACATCCAGTGGCTTTTTAACCGGTCGAAGATGCTCAAAACCCCTCACCCTGCACCCTCTCCCCGGGGAGAGGGGAAGGGTGAGGGGGGGTATGTCTCATTGGTCATCAGCGGCGCGCACGATTTTCAAGAGTGGACCGATAAGAAAGTCTTAAGCATGGCCCTGGAAGAATTGAAAAGACTATTTCCTAAAGCGCAGGAAGCCGCGCTCCTGCGGTCGCTGGTCATAAAGGAAGTGCACGCGACGCTTTCGCCCAAAGTCGGAACGGAATCGCTGCGGCCGCGCTGGGAGTCCCCGATCAAGGATTTATGGGTCGCGGGGGACTGGACGAAGACAGGATTGCCGGCCACTATTGAAAGTGCTTGCGTGAGCGGTCACGGTTGCGCGGAACTTATCATGTCGTCATCCCCGAATGAGCGCCAAACAACAGGTGCTCTCCGCCCGACGCGTGGCGGAGTCTCTGTCGGAACGGGAGTGGAGGTTAGTCATGCCTGATATTGACTCCACCCTCAAGGAAAAACGAGTTTTTAGGCCGTCCAAGGCCTTTCAACAGCAGGCTTACATCAAAAGTTTTTCCGCCTACCAGGCGCTCTATCGCAAAGCGCAAAAAAACCCCGAAGCCTATTGGGCGGGCCAGGCCAAGGAACTTCTTTCGTGGTTTGCGCCCTGGAAGAAGACGCTCGTCTGGAAGCTTCCTTTCGCGCAGTGGTTTGTGGGGGGAAAGATCAACGTCAGTTATAACTGCCTCGACCGGCATCTAACGACGTGGCGGCGCAACAAAGCCGCGATCATCTGGGAAGGAGAGCCCGGAGACCGCCGAACGCTCACCTATCAGGAGCTTCATGACGATGTCTGCCGGTTTGCCAACGCCCTGAAGAAGCTGGGCCTCAAAAACGGAGACCGTGTCGGTATTTACATGCCGATGATTCCCGAAGCCGCCGTCGCGATGCTCGCCTGCACGCGCATGGGACTCGTCCATAGCGTGGTCTTCGGCGGATTCTCAGCGCAGGCGCTCCGGGACCGGATGAATGATGCCCAAGCCAAGGCGGTGATCACGGCCGACGGCGGATATCGGCGTGGCGCTGTTGTCGCTCTTAAGCAGAATGTGGATGAAGCCCTGAAAGAAGCGCCGACGGTTCAAAGCGTCGTTGTGTTCAAGCGAACAGGACAACCGGTCTCGATGGCGTCGGGCCGCGACCACTGGTGGCATGAGCTCGTCAGGCAAGAGTCAGGCGTGTGCGAACCGGAGAAACTCGATTCGGAGCACCCTCTTTTTATTCTTTATACGTCGGGCACGACGGGGAAACCCAAGGGCATCATGCACACGACCGCCGGTTATCTTTTAGGCGCGGCGCTCACCTCGAAGTGGGTTTTCGATTTGAAGGATACGGACACCTTCTGGTGCACCGCGGACATCGGCTGGGTGACGGGACACAGTTATGTGGTGTACGGGCCTCTGGCCATCGGCGCCACGAGCGTCATGTATGAAGGCGCTCCGAACTATCCGGAACCCGACCGGTTTTGGTCCATCATCGAGCGGCTCAAAGTAACGGTTTTTTACACGGCGCCGACCGCCATCCGTGCCTTCATGCGCTGGGGTGAGGATTGGCCGCGCAAGCACGACATGTCCTCGCTCCGTCTTTTGGGGTCGGTGG
>JBGPLV010000115.1:0-6631 GCA_041486625.1 Elusimicrobiota bacterium | reverse complement strand
CAAAGGGTGGCCGCCAGGACTGAGATGCCGACCATTTTCAGGGGCACCAAACGCGTATTCAGAAGATGCGCCTCGGCGCCGTGGCTCAAGACCACAAGCATTCCGAATGAAAAAATCATCAAAGAGAACCCGCCGATAAACAGGATATGCAGTCCCGCAATCCGCCAATCCGGCCAGAGGGCGACAAACACGAGCCCGAGCGCCACCATCCAGCAGGCGGTCCAGAAGAAATAAACATAGGCTTGCTTCTTGCGAACGGGCCGCGCCAATTTGGCAAAAAGAAGAAGATGCGCAAGCGCCGTCATGGCTCGAATGATCGAACCGGCGTGCGCGGCCTTTGCGGAGAGGCCGAAAAAGCTGCCGGCAATCAGGGCGCCGCACACGCCATGGAAAAGAAGCGCCTTCCATCCGGTCCCCCGGACGGGACTGACGCTGGGATCGCAGCTGGGATCAGAGGCATAGCCCATCAAGAACGGGGCCAGATAACCGGCTATTCCCAACACCAGACAAAGCAGAAACCCCACCTGGAGCATCTGCCGACCGATCTCCATCAGAACTTCAGACCCTTGGCCGAAGCGGCTGGAGAGCATCAGCGCAGGACCGACAATCGCTTGAAAAAGTCCGAAGCCGATGAGCAAAAAAGACCCTGGCGGGTTTTTCATCCGGGTAGGGAGCCGCCGCGCGGCAAAAACAATGATGCTCGCCAAAACAGCCAGAAAAAATATTTGCGCGGCGGCAAAGCGCCCTTCAAAGAGCAAGGTGATCACGGCCACCTCACACCCCCAGCTCACGGCCAGTTCGATCGTCGTCGCGTTTCGGACGCCGAGGAACCGCGGTAGAGCGGTCATCAGGAAACCGACCACAAAACACGTGAGGAACCCCTCGATTTGAATCATGGCGTGAAAGAACGACCGGCTCTCCGGTATCCATCCGAGGGTCCAGAACAACCAGTGGCCGACCCCCAAGATCCCGGCGAGGACGCCGAGTGGAAAGAAGATCCGATACGGCCCCACTCGGATTAGATCAGCGCGCGTCATTTTAAAGGCCGGTGGTGCCGGTGTGACAGGCATCGCACTTCATCTGCGTCACGTCCACACCGGCATCCACCGGGTGACGGAAAGGCTGCGCCTTGAGCGGCGCGCGGGCTACCTCTTGCGGGGGCCCTTGCGCGAGGATGGTATGGCAGGTGTTGCAGTCGTTGCTGATGACCTTGCCACCCGAGCTTTTGTGCAGCCCGTCATGGCAGCGGAAGCAGCCGTCAGAGATGAGGTGGCCGATGTGGTCGGGATGAGCCCTCCAATCGGTCTTCATGTGAGGGAATACATTTTCAGACGAGAGTTTCTGAATGACCTGGACGGCCCGGCCGATATCGGCTGATTTCGTCTTATAGACGGCCGGATAGCTCTTTTCATAAAAAGCCGGCAGCTCGGCAGCAGTCGCCGCTTGGGCTTCCGCCTGGGTCATGTAAGTTCCGGCTAAGAGGCGCATCGCTTCTCGCTTGAGATAGGGCAGGCTCGGATCCATCTGACCTCTCGACATGGCGAGGCTGACCGCCTGCTCAGGCGATCGGAAGATATGCGAAGGCCGGTTGTGGCAATCCACGCAGTCCATATGCCTCAAGGAAGCTTTGGCCAGGTCCTCTTTCGAGACCGGATTTTCCGTCGACATGTATTCCGTGGCGCGCCCTTCCTTATCCACGGATTTGACGTAGGGGATGATCTCGCGCTTCTCGTCGGTCGCTACGTAATAGATGTCGTTTTTGATGTTCATATGCCAATGAATACCCGAGGCCATCCCGTTTTTCGCATCCCCGCCGCCGATCTTCAATAACATCTGGATTTGCCAGGGCGAATTTTTTTCATCCGTCAGATAATGGGTAAACGTTTTCTGCTGAGCGCCGAAAAACTTGGCCGGCCAGTGGCACTGCTCGCAGGTCTCCTGGGCCGGCCGGAGGTTATGGACGGGTGTCTCAATGGGCCTGGGATATTTGTTGAAGGCCACGGCGTAAACTTGATAGGCACCGGAAAGCTTGGAACGGACATACCACCCCGCGCCCGGCCCCACATGGCAGGCCACGCAGGCGACCCGCGCGTGCGGCGAGTGCTGGTAGGCCGTATATTCCGGTTTCATCACACCGTGACAGACCTCTCCGCAAAACTGCACCGAATCGGTGAAGTTGTATCCCCGGTAGCTCGTCACGGAGAGCAGAACCAAGATCACTAAGCCAAGCGCCAAGGCGCCCACCAGAGTCAAGCGCTGGCGCGGATCGTTCAGGTCCAAGCGGGGCAGCGGTGGGACAGGCTGATCGGGAAAGCGTTTACGCCGCGATCTTTCCCAGAGGGCGCCTAGAAAGCTCATGGCCACGCCCAGCCCCGCCAGGCCGGGCAAGATCCCATAAATGAAGATACCGGCGTAGGGGTTGGTGTGGGTGGTGAAAATATCAAAAAAAAGAAGCGGCAGCCCGACGGCGGTGCAGACGACGGTCACGCCGAGGCCGAAGAGGCTTAGGGGGTTGCGAAAGAGCGAAGGGCTCTTTCCTAGCGGTTCAGGCATGTCGTTTACGGGTTGGCGCCGGTGTAGGGAGCGCTGGGCTTGGTGGGTTGGTTTTTAGCTTCCTTCGCTTTTTCCTTCTGGACTTCTTGATACCGCTCGTTCAGCTTTCGCAACTGCTCTTCGAAAGCAAGCTTATGGTCGAGTTTTCGAATTTTTGAATCGTACGTAAGGAAATCAATAATCCGCCGGCCTTCCTGTGGCTTCCACGCCGGGCCCATCGACCGGCTCAAGAGGCGGCCGTGCATCATGGACACAAAATGTTCCCAGTCCTCTTCTGTCGTAATTTTGGAGTTGATGGGGCGCGCCGGCGTGTGGCACCTGGAACATTTGGATAGAAAGATCTGATAATTTTCCTGCTGTTCCCGGGGATACGACGTGACATCGATGGTGACCGGCCCGAGATCGGCTGGTCGGTCCGCTTTTTTCTCCTGTGGAGTGAGCGCGCGGGAATTGCCGGACACCAAGAAAATCAATAAAGCCATACCGCCGGTCAGTTTTTTCATGGACCCCCTCCTGTGTCCTTATTAAGCGGTTTAAAGTCGCCGATGTCAACTAAGGGCTCTAAGCTCCGATTGACGGCATCGTAAAAGTCGGGATAATCTCGAGGACGCAAATGATTGAAGTGCGGGGTGTGCGCTAGCTGATTCCAGAGCGCCATCGCGAGCTCGCTGGCGAACTCTTCAAATTCGGCAGGTTTCATCACCCTCAGTTTAGCGGAACCGGGGAAGTCCTTCCATGACGCCGGTCATAGAGAAGCGCGAACACATGATCATGCTTATGATCTCCGACGAGTCGATCGGTGATTTTCATGCCGACCTCCTACTGAATCTTCTTGTAAATATCCGGGCGCTCAGGCCCGTCGACATGCAGGATACCCATCGCGCCTTTCTCGATCCGGAAGATGGAGTGATCAACCAGCGTGTAGTCGCCGGGGACCTCCAGGCCGAATTCGGCGATCGAGGCGGACCCCGCGGGCACGAGCGTCGTTTGGATGTTGTGCTGCGGCCCGGTGACGGACCCCTCCCGGTAAACGCTGTCGAAGATCTCCCCGATGATATGCCAGGAGGAGACCAAATTCGGTCCCCCGTTGCCGAAAAACACGCGCACCTTCTCGCCCGTTTTGGCTTTGAGCGTTCCCTCATCCATGAGAGAGCGGACCATCCCGTTGAAGACGATGTAAGTCGGTTTCTCGGCCGAAGCGGCCTGGGCGTCGAAGCTTTGAAGTCCTTCTTCCCCAAAAGGCTTCTTGGTGTAGAACTCGCTCTGCATCACGTAGAACTCGCGATCAACCTTGGGCAACCCCTCTGCCGGTTCCACCAGGATGAGCCCGTACATGCCGTTGGCGATGTGCTCGGTGACGGGCGGGGCGGCGCAGTGATAAACGTAGAGCCCCGGGTTGAGCAGCTTGAAGCGCGCGGTTTTCTCTTCGCCGGGTTTGGGGAGCGTGATGGCGGCGCCGCCGCCGGGACCCGTCACCGCATGCAGATCGATGTTGTGGTCCATGCTGTTTGCTTTCGGGTTCTTGAGATTGACTTCCAGCGTATCACCGACGCGCACGCGAATGAAAGGCCCCGGCACATGGCCGTTGAAGGTCCAGAAGGTGTACTTCGTTCCCTCTTCAAACCCCTTCATCAAAACGCCGACCTTTTCTTCTGTCCTCAGATCGACGCGGACAACCGCAGGCGCCTGGCGCGCGACGGCCGGCGGCACCTCCGGCGCGTAGGTCAAAGCCGCAGGGATAACCGTTTCGGCCGACGTCAGGCTGACGGCCGAAAAACCCGTGATAGCGATCGCGAATAGGAATGCGTATTTCTTCATAAGGGCTCCTTTCGATGGTTGGCGGCTTGGCCATACCGTTCTTGATACTTCTCCGGGAACTTCTCCCGATAGGCCTGCAACAGCGAGAGCCGGTGTTTCTCCCAGCTCAGGGCGTTTGGTCCGGTTTTCCGAACTTGCGAATCATAAGATAAAAACCGCCAAATGGCTTTGGCGTCGCTCAGCGAAATGACGGGGCATACGTTGCAGCAGGGCGGGCGCATCTGCATGCGTTTGATATAGCGGGCCCAATCCTTGGCATCCGTCAATTCCGAGTTAATGGCGCGCGCCGCGCCGTGACACCGAACGCACTTGGCCTGCAAGAGCTTGTAGCTCTCCTGCATCTCCGGAGGATAAGAGGACACATCGATCGTCTCCGGGCCGAGATCGTTGGCGTATTCCGGAACGCGCTCGCCTCCCCAGCTGAGGGACGCGAGCACACCGAATGACAGCCACACCCAAGATCCAAACCGCCGGTCCACTCAGTTAATGTTGTCGCTCAGTTTCTGGATGGGTGCGATGTTCTTCAGGAGAAGCTTGCCGCGCGAAGAAGAGATCCAGCCCTTCTTTTGGAAACGGCTCATGACGCGGATGGTGGTTTCCACCGTCGTACCGGCCTGCTCGGCGAGCTCGCGCTTGGTGAACGGAAGTATCTGGCCGTGCTTCTTGTGGAGATCAAGAAGAAGCATCGCTAGCCGCTTTTCCACGGGTTCCTGGCTTGCGCAGCTCAGACCCTGAACCGCTTGCAGGCGCTGGCTGCAGAGACTGCAGACTCCCATGACCATCGCGGGGAACCGGTTGTAGAAGTCGAGGAATTCCTGATCGTCGATCCGAATCGTTTCTGTATCTGCGGCCGCGATCGCGGTGCAAGGATAGGTCCGGCCGTTCGACCCCAGGCGGCAAAGGGTGCCGAACAGTTCGCCGGGGACGATGCTTTCGATGGCGAGCGGCCGGCCCTGGGAAGAATATTTGAAGATCTGAACGCGCCCGGTGGTCACGACCCAGACGCTGTCCGCGGGCTCCCCCTCGGAATAGATGGTCTCCCCCTTGCCAAATGACTTCCCCTGAACGTGCTGTGCGAGGCGCTCCAGCTCCGCCGCCGGGAGAACTTTGAAGGGATTGGTCTGCGCCAAGAACTGTTTGGCATTCATAGAGAGTGCAGGATCATCGTAGCAGAATTTACTTTATGAGGAACGCGATGGAGAACCCTCTTGAAAGTTTGTAATCTTCTGTCGAGGACTCCATGAAATCACACCTGAGCCACAAGAGCGGCTGGATCTTCAGCTTTTCAGCGCTCGGCATTCTGGCCTATCTCTTGCCAGCAAGAATTTTGCCTTCGACGCAGGAATTCCGCCAGTGGATTTTGATCGCTGTCATTGTCCTCGGCGGTTTGCCGATGGTTTATGACATCGTCGGTGATTTGCTGCGCGGCGAACTGGGAGCCGATGCCCTGGCGGTCGTTTCCATCGTGACTTCTCTCCTCCTGAAAGAATATCTCGCCGGGAGCTTTATTGTGTCCATGCTCTCGGGAGGCGCTTTTCTTGAAAACTACGCTGTGCACAGCGCCTCCTCCGTCCTGAATGCTCTCCTGAAGCGTATGCCGAAAGTGGCGCACCGCAAAGCGGGTGCGGAGATTTCGGATATGAATGTCGCAGACATCCAAGTCGACGATATGCTCGTGGTGTTCCCGCACGAAATCGCGCCGGTGGATGGCGTCGTCACGGAAGGCCATGGAACGATGGATGAATCGTACCTGACCGGAGAGCCGTTCATGATGTCCAAAGCGCCGGGTTCGTATGTCTATTCCGGAGCAATCAACGGGGAATCGGCCATCACCATCCGGGCGACCAAGCGTCCCATCGATTCCCGCTACGCCAAAATTACGGAAATCATGCGCGCCGCGGAAGAAAAGCGGCCCCGTCTTCGCCGCCTGGCCGATCAAATCGGTGGTTTTTACACCCCCTTTGCCTTGACGATGGCCGGACTCGCGTGGGCTTTGAGCGGCGAGCCCATTCGATTTTTGGCCGTCGTGGTCGTGGCCACGCCGTGCCCGCTCATCATCGCCATTCCTGTCGCCATCATCGGGGCCATCTCGCTTTCGGCGCGCCGAGGCATCATTGTGAAGAACCCGCTGGCTTTGGAACAGATCCAACTGTGCCGCACGGCCATCTACGACAAGACCGGAACTCTCACCTATGGCGAACCGGCCCTCGTGGAACAGATCACCGGGACGGGATTTGACGCAGACGAAGTCCTTGGATTT
>JBGPLV010000114.1:0-6633 GCA_041486625.1 Elusimicrobiota bacterium | reverse complement strand
GTCTCTGGCGCGGGCCATGTCCGTCGTGAACTACATGATCCGATATGAAGGAATCCCTCCAGAACGCCTCGGCGTGGCGGCCTTTGGCGAGTATCATCCGCGATTTCCCAACGACACCTATCAGCATCGCGCCGCCAACCGCCGGATCGAAATCAGCATCCTCCGCTATGAGTGAGATTGAGTACAACCCGGAAGAACTTGCCTCCCACGAAGAGCGCGACAACGAGCTTACCCAACTGTGGGTGATTTCCTACAGCGACTTTATGACGATCCTTATGATCTTCTTCCTGATGCTTTTTGCCCACCGCATCTGGGTGAAAAAGGTCTCGTGGGAAGAGCGCCGTTTTCAGCAGCTGCGAGCGGCCCAAGAAGCGCAGGTGGGGATGATTCAGCGCTTAAGTAAGCTGGCCACGATCGATGTCAAGGCTGAGCGCATCGATATTCAGCTGCCCGATGCCCTCCTTTTTGGGTCGGGCCACGCCGATCTGCACGAGTCGGCAAAAGAGCTTCTGTCCAAAATAACGCCGGAACTCAAAAAGTTTAGCGGCGATATCGTGGTCGAAGGGCATACGGATGACCTGCCGCTCGGCCCCCGCTCCCCGTTTAAGTCCAACTGGGAGCTCTCCGTGGCCCGGGCGTTCAGCGTGATCACGTTCCTCACGTCCCAAGGCATCGATCCGACGAAAGTCTCGGCCCGAGGCTATGGACCTTATCGGCCTCGAGCACCCAACATTTCACCCGAGAACCGTGAATTGAACCGCCGCATCGAAGTCGTTCTGCTGAACCCCAAGAAGGGCAAGAATTAGGCCATGCGTAACCGATGGTTCCTCATCATCCTGGCGATCGTGGTGATCCCGGTCACGATGACCTGCGTCAAAATCATCGAGTATGCACAGGAGTCCAAAGAGCAGGTATACGACCTCCACCGGCATATCGTGAACGCGCTGTCACTCAACACCAACAGCTACTTCCAGCAGGTCAACACGAGGCTCGCGTTCGCGCCGCTCTTGGCACGCACGCGCCAGTGGGGGGAACAGGTCTCGATCCTGAACAACGCGCTCATGTCGAACAGCGATTTTGCCTGCGTGGCTCTTTTAAATTCGGAGGGACATGAGCTCGCCAAGGCGTATGACTCTACGCTCCACGATTTTGTAGCGCCTATTGATCTTTCCCAAAGCAAGCTCTTCGCTAAAGTGACTCCGGATCGCCATGCCGATACCGGAGCCGTCTATCAGAGGGACGGGCAATCCTACTTTGACATCCTGTATCCGTTGGAAAACAAGGATTGGATATACGTGTCGGTACGGTGGGAATCTCTGAAGAAAATTCTTTTTGACCAGCAGGTCGGGAAACAAGGTTTCATTTGGCTGATCGATGAAGCGGGCACGATCGCGGGGGATTCCCACAACGAGCACAGCGGCCAGTCCGTCCTGCCCCAGTGGGCGTTCTTCAAGGAGCGTCTCGACCAACGCGATCCTTGGCTGGGAGAATTTGATGATCTGGACGGAGTGTCCTCCGTCGGGGCAGGCCAGTGGATCCCGAGCGCCGGCTGGTTTGTCCTATCCGCCCAGCCCCAGTCGGAAGCCTATGCGAAGATTTCCCGACTTAAATGGCAGGCTTATTTTTGGGTGGTGGTGAGCGTCATCGGCATCGGGATCTTCGGATACTTCTGGCTGCGGCACATCAGCCTCCCCATTACGAAACTCGCCGGGGGCGTCGTCAACGTGACGCGTCGGAAATTTGACGTCAAAGTGCCGGAGAACTTTGGGCTCGAGGAATTTCGCGCCCTCGGGCAGGCCTTCAACCAAATGACGCAGGAACTTCAAGTGTATAACGACATGCAGATCGAAAAAATCGTGGATGAAAAAACCAAGGTGGAAGCGCTCCTCTATTCCATTCACGATGGGATCCTTATGGTGAACGAGAAGGGAGATCTCCTCTTCTCGAATGAAACGGCCAAGCAGTGGGCCATCGATGTGGCCGGTCGCGCGAAAGACGCTTTTGAGAAATCCTGGCAGTCCCTGCAGGAATACCCGCCTTGGATGGACCTTCTGCAGCCGGTCCTCGATAACGAGAAAGCCAGCGCTTCCGAGGAGTTTGAATTTCCGGTGAAAGGCCGCTCGCGGTGGGCGCGCGTCCTGGCGCAGCAGGTGCTCACCGAAAACGGCCGGCAGTTAGGGATCATGATCGTGATCCATGACGTGACACAAGATAAAGAAGTCGATAAGATGAAGGAAGACTTTTTTAACGGGATCACGCATGACCTCCGGACGCCTCTGGCAGCGACCATCGGGTATTTAGGGTTGGGGGAAATTCAGGTGCCGGAGAGTGACAAGGAATTACAGACCTTAGTGAGTTCCGCCAAGCAGTCCGCCAAGCGCGCCCTGAGTTTGGTCGAGACGATTTTGAGTTTAGCGCGGCTGCAGGCTGGGAAATTGTCGATGACTCTGGTGCCCATTCAGGTCCAGCCGATGGTGAAAAAAATCGCCGGGGATTTGCATTTCCAAGCCATGGCGAAGAAAATCACGCTCAGTGCCGAGTGCGACGACTCCTCGCTTTGGATCCATGCCGACCAAGGGCTCATGGAACGCGTCGTGGAAAACATCACCGGAAACGCCATCAAATACACGATGGAAAAAGGATGGGTGAAGATCTATGCCCGGGCCGTGCCCGAAGGGGTGGAAATCGGCGTCCAGGACAACGGTCGCGGTATTCCGGAGGAATCCCTCAAGAAACTCTTCGGAAAATTTATGCAGGTCAAAGCTGAAGATAAAGCGGTGGGATTCGGAATCGGTCTTTCCTTCAGCAAAGGTATTGTGGAAGCCCACGGCAGCACGATTCAAGTCCAATCGGAAGTCGGCAAAGGCAGCAAATTCTTCTTCGTCCTCGAAAAAGTCTCCGCCCCGGCCGCCGCCAAGGCAGCATAGGAATTGTAGGGGGCGCCTGCTGGCGCCCCTGCCGATCGTCATCCCCGAGTGTCCCTATCGGGGATCCATCAATCCCGCCATGCCGCCGCATTGTTCCGTATGTATTTGCGAAATTTGTCCAACTGGACTTCATTGCGGATGATTCGTTCAAAATACCCGCGTTGCCAAATCCTAACACCAGATACTCCTTGTTGTTCATTGATCTTGTGCGTTGTGACGCCTTTGAATTGGCCCACCAGGGAACCCAATGTTCGGGGTGGACGGATCAATGAATGATCTCCATTGGATCCTAAGGGCGCACCGCGGTGCGCCCCTACATTCTCTGGTCCCCTATGGATCCCCTCATCGATTTCCAGGATCGCATGGAAATGATCCGGCATGACTTCCCATTCATCCAGAAAAACGCCGGGACGCACGATGGGTGTTCGCAACCATTCTTCCTTCACGATTTCTCCGGATGGAGATCGGTGCATCTGCCCGTTTACTACGTCGCCAAACAGCCGTTGGCGACCGTCGGTACAAAAGGTCACGTAATAGAAGGCCGATTGACCATAATCAAAATCGGTGAGGCGGATAGAGTGACGATCACCAGGCATAGGATTAATAGGAAACGTTGGATTGTAGGGGCGCACCGTGGTGCGCCCTAACCATTAGAAGAGAAAACCGAAATTTTATTCGCAGTTTATAAAACACATTGATTTGGCAGCCCGTTTCGGAGGCCTATAAACGACAGGGGCCTAACGGCGCCCAATTATTAGACCTTAGCTCCATTTCTCTTCTGCCGCGTCCTTGCTATCCTTTTTCATCCTTAAATGACGTCCAAATTCCTCATCCGAGTCGTAACGCTTCTATTGATCCCCTGTCTCCTTGTGGATCCAACCCTGGCTGCCACCTTCTCGCAATGGTCCACCTCAAGAATAGTCGATTCGGAAAGGCAAATTCGTACTGAGTCGTCTTTGTTTGGTAGTCAAGCCGTTGTAGAGTGGCTTGAGTTTTTTCATTTCCCGTTGCCTCGGAAAAGATCACCGCTGCTCCAAGGCAAACTGTCCGAAGCGATATTAGCGGTCAGAAGCGGCCCAACGTTGGAAGATGTAAATTTAACGGAAGAGAGTCTCTTCGCGCATCTTGATCCAACCTATCTCTTGCCAGAGAACCACTATATTTCCGGGCGCTTTCCTTTCATCTCGCATTTCGGCTTTGAACCCCAGGAGCGCCTTTCACTTCAACTGGCAGCCCTTGCCGGTTGGGTGAATCAAGCACTGAACCCCTCATTCAAAGGCAAGAGCGAGGAAGGTATCGCTCTTAGAAAACAAGGTCCCGTTCTATCACGAGTGCTGGAAGAACAATTTGGAAACACGTTCCAGTCCATTCAAAATACCCGCGTCATCGTTTCCCGAGATCCGGAGTTGTTAAAGTCCGGGGTGCCGCTGGTTGAGGCCGTCTGGGAGGGGAATCTCTATTTCGTCTTCAATGGAGCCTGGGTGGATGAGATGCTCCCCATCTGGTTGGCAGAGAGAGGCCGGATGCGATGGGCGATGGCGTGGATTCTCGCTGAGCGTTTAGCCCATGCCGTTACACATGCTCGCAGCGCACCTCGTTCTCGGGAAGATTGGGAACAGGATGAGTATCGCGCTTTATCCGATGAAGCAAGCCGCCTTCACGCGTTGCGGCACTCTAAAAAACGTGAGAAAGAAACAGGCTACCAACAAGTCATCGATGAATTTTTCCAAAAATATCCCCAGCTTAAAAGCTTTAAGTCAGGTTGGCTCTACAAACCGGAGACTGGCATCCTGGATTGGATCTGGAGAAAGAGGAATACTGACCCAGGGTTTTTGATGGAATTCATTCAAAGCCTCTCGGGCGGTCGCCGTGTGCGCATGCAACCCATCCAGCCCGCCGCCCCCGAGCGCTCGGAGCCGGATCGCAATGCTTATCAAACTCTATTGCGGTCCACTTATTTGTCCACTCATTTGGGGTATCTCTCCCTAACTTTGAATGCCAAGGTTATGCCAGACAGGACGAGAGCAGAGTCGATTGTAGAAGCGATAAAGCGTGTATTTGGACCTGAATTCGAAAAGGGCAGGGAAAATATTCAATCGGGTTTGCCAACGCAAAAGGATGCCGGAGTAAACGAAAGGGACGTTTACCGGCTTGTTACCGGCTTCGATCAAGAATCCGATAAACCGGCTATCCAATTTAAGGCAGTTATCGACCATTTAATTAGAATCTTTCAATATTGCAACGCTCAGTATCATGAAACCGTCGCCATTCCTTCTCTGGCTCCCAACGATCCTGGTATGCTCGAAATTTCGTTCCCTGAGGATAGGACCGCGCTTCTCTCCCGCATCAATAAAATCCTGGGAATCCAGGCAACGGCACAAAACGTCGCCGCCGCCCCGGCCGTAGAGCTAGGGAATCTCGACCAGCCTACGTCATCCCGGTTCTGGAATTACTGGATTAACCTTAAACACGCCGCTGGAATCCCATCGCATAAGAAAGTTACGAGCCTGGCCAGTGCTGGCGTGGTCAGTGATGTTTTGTATACCACCAACGCCGACCAGATTGTATTGGTCGATCAACAGAAGCTTAGAGGTGAACCACTTTCCACCACTTCCCGAAAGTATCTGGACACTTTGGCAAGCGATTCTGGCGCGCAAAGCGGCGCTGTCGTACTTTCCATAGGCTTGCTCAATAGCATGCTTTATGATCTCGAACGCCTAGGAATTCTCGAAAATCAACTGCAATTTCTTGGCGAAGAAAAAGGAGCTTCTGTGTATGCCTTTGATTGGGCCTACCCCGGAGAGAAACCGACAAGACGGACCATCTATATTTATCCAAAATGGCAATTGTTTAATGGAAAAGAAGAAGTTCCTGCCCATGTGCACGGATCCCAAATCCTGTTCCAGAAAGCATCTGAGTTCTTGCCCGTGATTTATGCAAGTTATCTGCCCGCTTATCTAGCAGTATTAGCGGATGATGCTTGGGTCATAACCGATGATGTGGATCAGATTCCAAGCAATCATCCTTTGAACGAGAAATTGTCGGAATTCTCTTTCCAAGAGGTCCACACTCGAAGGCATGAAAACTCCAACCTAGCCTTACTGCGTGTGGCGCTGATGAAGTGGATCGGGGAGAAAGATGAATCGGGCGTCTATCTCACCGCTGCGGGATATGGGTGGGACCTGCAAGTCCGCCGCATCATGCGCATCGCCCCGGCCAAGCCCCGAAGAATTGATCCAAAGCGGCTGCTCGCCGCCGTCATCGGAATGGGTGCAACCGCGTTGGCTTACTATTTGCTGCCGCACGCCTCCCCAGCCTGGGCCATACCCCGCGCGGCGATGATCCTGATCCAGCCATGGGCCGCACTCTCAGTCCTGATCGGCCTGGCGGCCGCCTTTTCTGCCTCTGTGCTGATGGCGCAACTCTCTAGAGGCACGGCCGGCAGAAGTTCAGGGCGCGAGTTCATAGTGAAGGCGAAACTGGAAGAAGCGCGGCGATTCACCATTGGCCCCATGCACATTTTGCGGATTCCATTGGATATCTCGGATCCGGAAACTTACGATCTAGTTCGCACTGAAGTGGGCGCGGTCTCACCGTTAGTAAGACCATCGCCAGTGACTCTCATTCTGTTTGAACCGGAGAACGAGCATCCCAGGGTGATGGGTTTCGAATATGAAAGGGAGCTCATTACAGGAGGCGATGAGCC
>JBGPLV010000113.1:0-6649 GCA_041486625.1 Elusimicrobiota bacterium | reverse complement strand
TGTAGAGGAAGAGCATATTCGAAAGAATATGCAACCATCCACCGTGCAGGAACGCGGCAGTCACCAAGGTAAAGCCATATCGGCTTGGGTTAGACCAGAGAACCTTTGGAATAACAGCCCAATGATTGATGAAGTGCTCCAATCGTGCCGGATTCCCAACGGTCAATTCAATATAAAAGAAATAGAAGTTCAACCCCATAAACAGATAATTTATGAATGGAAATGTTTTTACCGGAATATTATCGCGAAGAGGGATCATAGTGGACGCTTCGCTGGTATGCCTGGGGATCTTGGATACTTCTCAGGAGTTGAATGAACCTTTTTGAATAGGAGAGCCGTAAACTTTACGCCGCCACCCAACTCATATGTCACTTTATCATGGATTCCGAGCCCTAGTTCTTTCATGGCTTTTTCTGAGTCATGCAATTCCTTGGCCCATGATGTTCCATGTGGAACAATCAATGTCCCTCCGACCCTGACGAATGGAGAAGCAAGCTCCAATGCCACAGGCAACTTGCTGAGCGCCCTGGCAAATACAATGTCATAAGCTTCCCGCAGTTTTCCATGCCCGGCCTTTTCTGCCCGATCAACCAGGATATGCACATTTTTTATGGAATTGAAATTACAAAACATATCTAGAAATCCGCACTTTTTGTTATTTGAATCAAGCAGATCAACCTCCCAGGACGGGACAGCGATAGCGACAGGGATACCCGGTACGCCGTTGCCGCTGCCGACATCGAGAACACGCAGCGCCTTCTCGTGTTCTGAGGGGGGGAAAAGTTCAACCAGTTTCAAGGCATCTAGCACATGACGCTGCCAGAATTCGCGGGGGTCCTGTGTGGCCGTTAGCTGAAGTGATGCCGGCGCGGCCAAAACCGCTTGCACATATTTTTCGAGAAGCTCTTTAGCCGGCACGTCATTGATTATAGGTGCTAAAATAAAAACGTACAAATTTGCATAGGAGGTTTGCGATGAAACGAATTTTTTCGGCTATGTTGTTGACGGTTTCGTTGGTTTCGATATCCCAGGCCGCTGAGCCGAAGCTGCGGTGGCTCGGCCACGCCGCGTTTGTTTTTTCCTCGAGGCTGGGGAATATTTTTCTCATCGACCCATGGATTTCAAATCCCAAGGCCCCGAAAAATATTGCGTTCACGCACGTGGAGGGGATTTTGATAACGCACGGCCACGCGGACCATGTCGGAGAGGCGTTCGAGCTGGCGAAGAAATTTAACGCGCCCTTGGTCGCGAGTTACGAGCTCACGGAGATCGCCAAAAAGCATGGCGTTACGAATGTATTGCCGATCAACCCGGGCGGCACCCAGCATATCGGCGATGTGACGATCACCGCGGTTTCAGCCGTGCACTCTTCCAGTTATAAGGAGGGGGAAAATGTCATCTATGCGGGCGCGCCCCTCGGTTTTATTGTGGCAGAAGACGGAGCCCCGACCTTTTATCACGCCGGCGATACCGGGTTCACCTTCGATATGGGGCTCATCAGCGAACTTTATCATCCCGCCGTGGCGCTGTTACCGATCGGAGGCGTCTACACAATGAAACCTGCCGAAGCCGCGATCGCGGCGCGCAGTCTCCAGGTGTTTTCGATCATCCCGATGCATTACGGAACCTTCCCGGCCCTCACCGGAACACCCGAGGAACTCTCTCGGGAGCTTAAACATCAAGGCGTTCTGTCGCGCGTGGTTGCGCTGGCCCCCGGCCAGGAAGTTACGTTGAAAGAACTTGCCGCGGCGAAGTAATTACTCAGGGACGGAAGAGATCGGCCAGCGGTTGGGCATGACATCGCGAGGCCCGTTGGGAAAGTGCGTTTGGATGAACATCTCGACCAAGCTTGAGGCCTTCTTATCTTTGATCTTCTCGTAATAGTTCTTCGCCTTGCCTGATTGCCCGACCGCATCCCAGTAATTACCCCGCCTGAGCGCGGTCCAGTCGCGAAGCAGGCCGGATGGATGGCTTGATTCCAGACGATCCAGAGCGGCGCTGGCTTCTGGATATCGCCCGGCAAAAAGCAGATTCTCGACCGTTCGGTATCGCGCCAAAACCTGGGCCCTGGACCGCACCAAGGGATCCAGTTTTCCAATCCAGGGCCCTTCGGCGTCCATCACCTCGACCGCCGTGTCCCAGAAGCCCTCTCGCTGCATGACATAGACCAGTTTGAGACGATATCGGGGATTATGCGGATAATTTTCCATGAGTTCTTTATAGAGAAGGAGCGCCTCATCCCAGCGCTTTTCTTTCTCGGAGGCGTAGATCGCGGCAAGGACTGATTTCGCTTCCATGCGCGCCGTGCGGCCCTTCTGGGCGACGCGCTCCAGAAGCGCCAGACCCTTCTGACGGTCCCCTTTCATTCCCATGAGAAGATAAGCGAAAGGTTTGGCGGCCATGGGAACCCTGTCGAGAAAGTAGTAGTACATTCCCATCCCCAGATTCGCGTCCTCCAGGCTCGGATCAAGCATCAAAGCCTTTTTTAAGTGGGTGCTCCCCTGTCGCGCCTTAGGAATAGCGGAGCCGTATTTCTTTTGGGACACATACGCGCGCGCCTGAAAGCCGAGCGCGGCGCCCTGGTAGTAACGGCTGATCGCTGGCGATGTCGGCATCAGTTGGATCGCCTTCTCCAACGTGGCCTGGCTTAAGGCCAGAAAAGTCTTAAACGTCTCCGGCCGGGGCGGGTCTTCCAGAAGGTAACGCTGGTAATAGGCCACACTTTCAAAAAAATAGCCCGCCGGATGGTCTGGATGTCCTGATTCCAAGGTTTTAGCGGCCGCGATGGCTTGATCAAACTGAAGATTATAAAAGAGGTCAACAATCTTCGCCGCATCCTCTTCGACCGAGGCGAAGACGGGAACCGACAAGAACAAGCTAAGAAAAATAAACCGTCTAAATTTCAAGGAATTGGCGTACTTCGGTTTGGCGGCGTTTCATCTCGTCCCCGAGTTCGAGTAGTCCTTCCTCGGTCAGGAGACGCTCGGTGAGGGGGAAAAGAGCATCTTCTTCTTTCTTAAAGTGCGTGCTTAGTAGGACGCGGAGTTCTTTGGAATAGAACTCCCGTTCCTTTGGCTTGCCCATGGGGGTTTTGCGGAGAAGTTTAAGCAGCGCGTCGATGTCCTTGTGCTCCTGATAGATTTCGTCCGTAAAGCGCCGGAAGAGAAGCGGTTCAGCTTCGATGGCCGGGAGGAAAATCTCGTCCTCAAACCACGCGTGGGCGAGGACCGCGCGGTGCAGCGTTCGGCAGATATGATCAAACCGTGGGTTATCGAGGGTGAATTGCTCGAGGATCTTGTTGATCAGCAGATGATCTTTCAGCAGGGCGTCTGTGGCTTTGATGCGGCCCATAAGGATCGAATTCAGGCCATTTTTTCGATATCGGCTCGGGTGAGGCGGAAGGGGACCCAGTTTTTCAGTCTTTTGGCCTGGAGATGGTCGTAGAATCCAAAAGCGACTTGGTTATCCTGGAGGACGAGCCAGTCCATCCGGCCACAATCGCGGCGCTTGGCTTCTCGAATACAGTGGAGAAAAAGCTCATAGGCGACATGCCGGCCCCGGTACTCGGGCAACACAAAAAGATCATCGAGGAAGAGCGTCGGCCGCGCTTCAAAGGTTGAATAGGCTTCAAAAAAGGCGGCATACCCGATGGGCTTTCCTTCCCATTGGGCGAGAACAACTTCAAAACGTTTTTTCTCAAACGCATCCCGTAAAAGTCGCTGCTGCGCCTCGGCATCGAGCCGGGGCATTTTGTCATGATCCGCCATCGCATTGACCATGGTCAGGAGGGTCATCCGATCCGAGGAATTAGCTGGGCGGAACGTGAGGCGCGGATCCATCATGGATTTATTATAGACATTTCACTGGCGGGGGAACGTCGAAAACGTGTCGTTGACCAAATCGAGCGTCTGGCTCGCCAATGGAGAATGGCGTATGCGGTCCATGACATCGGCGGGAATTTCGCTGTTGGTGAGGTAGCTATCAATGGAAATTGAACCGCCTCCAATCGAACCGGAATCAGCGTCCTGGCCTCCCTCCCAAAGCCTTTTGTTTTGGCGATCCGTCAGCCAGAAACGAGCTTTCACTTCGCGGCGCGTGTAGAACGAGAGTTGAGCGCGGTTGAAGGCCAGAAGCTCTCCGTGCAAGATTCCATCCACTCCCAGCCATGCGGCAAGGACTTTGGGATCGAGTTTGGACAAAGCCACCTGAACCGGCACTTCAGGGCCGACCGCGGTACGGTCACGAATGATTTGATCGGTCTCCTCGAATGGCTGGATCGTGTACCCCAGATCATTCGTCAGCTTATGTCTAACGAGAGCCCGCAGGATGATGGCTCCGTCGGCGTCCCCCGCCATATTATTCATCGGCAGAATGGCAATCCGTCGGGGGAAATCCGGTCCGGCTTTCACGATTTCCTTCGGCTTGGCCACCGGGCCGCCTTCTTTCGGAAGCGCGACACAGCCGACCAGACTGAGGAGCAGAAAAAATGAGAAGGCGCGAGGGGTCTTAATGACCATGCAGCTTGCCGATCCAGTAAAGGGCGGCGAGCGCAGAGATAAAAAGCGCGGTAAGAATAGTGGAGATGCGCGGAACGTTTCGCTGACGGCGTGAGGCCTGCGGATTCATGCGGTACAGATGTGACAAGTGCTTCATGTTCACCTTCATTTTATCTATTTCAGCGACGCCGTCAAACTCATCGTGTAGAATATTCGGGTGAGGCTCCATTATCTGCAACATGTTCCGTTTGAAGGGCTAGCCAAAATTGAAGAATGGGCGGCGAAATCCGGCCATGCCGTGACTTCGACGCGACTGTTCGCCGGCGAACTTCTGCCAAGCATCGATTTGCTGGATATGCTTGTGGTCATGGGCGGGCCGATGGGGGCCAATGATGATGCCCGGTACCGCTGGATGAAGGGGGAGAAACTCTTTATTGAACTCGCCATCCAGAAGGAGAAGAAAGTTCTCGGGGTTTGTTTGGGGGCGCAACTCATCGCCCATATTCTAGGAGCCAAAGTTTACGTCAATCCTCAAAAGGAAATCGGCTGGTTCCCTATTGAGTTGAATCCCCCCAACGTACGGCACAACCCATTAAACGTTCTTCATCAGCGAACAACCGTATTTCATTGGCATGGCGATACGTTTGATCTTCCCAAAGGCGCGGTGCATTTGGCCCGAAGCCGGGCGTGCGAGAATCAGGCCTTCGCGATGGGAAATAACGTCATCGGCCTCCAATTTCACCTGGAAATGGGAATGCCGCACATTGAATCACTGCTCCGTTATGCCTCCACGGACATCACGGCCGGGGACTTTGTGATGGATCCGCAAGAGATGCTCGACCTGGCCCCAAGTCAACTCGCGCCTTTGAACGCGGCGTTGTATCGATTTTTAGATGCCTACACGTCCTCCTGAGTCTTCGTTCGGAGGACTTTACTTTTCTGATGGCATGTGCGCTGGGTTCATGGGACCACTCATGGCGTAATTGCAGGCCCACCTTGAGGAATGGCACCGGCCCACGGAATAACCGATCAATCCCCCGATTAACAAGAGAACCAGCACGAGCGCCGCTCGACCACCACAGCAACGATGCCCGCAGCAGCCCCCGGATGACCCGCAACAACCTTCTTTTTCAGCGTTTTCATCTTTCTTTTCCATAGAACCTCCTAGGTTTAAGGTATTAAAACAATTTTGCCATAGGCGCCTGCCTTCATGATTTCCTCATGGGCCCGGGCCGCTTCCGCCAGAGGGATTTCCTTGCCGATCACAGGCCGCAGGCTGCCGTCGTCAAGCCCCGACACAAGGGCGGCGTGCACCCCGGCCAGCTCCTGTTCGGTCGCGTAGAGAAGCGACACCCCGCGAATATCGGCGTTACGCCCCATGGTGTCGCGGGGATCGATCTCTACTGTCCCCCGGCTGCCGATCACGACAACCCGGCCGCGAGTAGCCAAGACTTTCAAGTCTTTTCCCAGATTTACGTTCGCCAACATCTCGAGGATAAGGTTCACGCCTTTTCCTCCGGTGAGTTTCATCAACTGTTCCAGATAATCAGCCGCGTTATGATCAAGGACGTGATGCGCCCCTTGTTTCGTGATCAGCTCGCGTCCTTTCGGTGTGCCGCCGGTGCCGATCACGACCAGGCCGCGAGCGCGGGCGATTTGAACAGCTGCGGTCCCCACGCCACCTGAAGCACCATGGACCAAGAGCGTCTCCCCAGGCATCGCGTGACCCCGATTGAAAAGCGCGTAGTAAGCCGTAGCATACGGCACGCCCATCGCTGCGCCCTGGGTGAATGAAATGTTCTTAGGAAGAGGATGGACCTGACTTTCTTTGCAGAGGATGAGTTCGGCGTAAGATCCGCTGATGGATCCATGAATATAAACGCGGTCTGCCGGCTTTACCGTCCTGACGTCCGGGCCGATCGCCTCCACGACGCCAGCGGCGTCAAATCCAGGCGTATACGGAAACGCGCGGTCGCCGTAGCCGCCCGCGCGAATGTATGTATCGGCCGGATTTACCCCGACTGCTTTTGCCCGCACCAGGATTTGGCCCGATGCAGGTTTGGGTTCCGGGACTTGTTCCAGTTTAAGGACCTCAGGTCCTCCAAATTGATGGATTCGAATGGCTTTCATGGAATGGACAGAGTCCAGCGGAC
>JBGPLV010000112.1:0-6655 GCA_041486625.1 Elusimicrobiota bacterium | reverse complement strand
TCTGATTTGCTTGTGAACCGCATTCCCTACCGTCTCGCGTGAGAATTTGACGGGCGTTCCTAGGGATTTGGATAGGTGCTCGGCTACGATCTCCAAGCTATACCCCGCTCGGTTTCTGACGATGTCTTTGAACCGACCATTGTGCGAGCCGATGACAATTTTGGCGCCCGCTTGTTGAAGACGTCTCAGGTCGGGATGGGTTGCCAATAGTCGAAATTCTTCGATAATTTCCGGCTTGAATTCAAAAGTGTCAGGGCCTGTTTTGACAAGCCTAGGTTCGACTACGTTATAGTCGGATCGAGCGAAAACAACTTTGCCCCAGAAACGAGACTTTAATTCATCATCGGATAAGTCATCGAGAAAAACGCGGCCCGCGTAAAGCGTCTCCCCCTCTTCGGGGATGGCCGATAAGCGTTGGGGGTATTTGTGCAACGGTAAATCGCAAGGGGCCAACGCCCGAACACGACTGACTGCTTCCGCAAAAAAGCGAGCTGCGCCAACGGAAAACCCCCATTCGTTGTCATACCATGCCGGAATCGAGACATAGGAGCGAGGTCGGCCATAGTTGTCGGTAAAATGCACAATTTGCACAAGACTTAAATCGATGACGGCGTGGTAGGAAGCCAGCGTTCCCATCGTTCGAAGAATTTGTGAGACACTCCGCACCTCACCATCGGCTAACGTATAAGCAATCTGATCTGGATTGGTATTTTTAAATACGCGTCGGAAATCTGCTGGCGTCCAGTGACCCGGAACATCCATCACTTGGTTGAGAATTGAACCCGCTCCCCAGGAACCGCGAATGGCCGCGCCTTTCACTTTTATGGGCAAACCCACTTCAGCCACTGCTTTTTGGTAACCGGTCGGACCTAAATAAGCGGCCGTACCATTGGTGACCGAACGTCCTTGGTCTTTTTCTCTTGGGTCGTGGAAACCATCGGTTCCGAACGGTTCTTGGGTATTGGCGTGAGCTGTCAACCCGACGCCTGTACCGGAGGCTAGATATTCTTTGGCCAGATGGGGAGGAAGATTATCATCGGCCATGATGGTGGCGCCGACGCGACCTAAGAAATCGATGACGGCTGACCCAACACTGGACGTACAAGATGCCAATGAAATCTGACGCATCAACGGATGCAAATCGGCGGTGTTGATGCGGTTAATAAAAGTATGGGTATTCCAATGGCTGCCATCCTTTGAGGATCCCGGATTGGGGACCACGGCCCTATCGGCCCCCGCCAACAGATAGCGATTGAGTCCTGCAACTGTTGAGAAATAAGGGGTTCTCGCGCCTTCAAATACCTCAATCGGTACCCCGGCAAGCCGGAAACTTCCTAAAGGGAGGTTCTTAGGATTGCGAAACATACGGTCGCTTAAGACAGCGATTCGGAACGGCATGCTACCGGGAGGGGTGACTTCCACCCAGTCTTCCCGGCCGCCTCGTTCATAGCCATGGTGTACTTCACCAGCGAAGGGTCCAGTCAACCAATCGTTTTGAATAAGATGAGCATATCCCTCAGCCCCCGAAACCTTGCGTCCATCTCGTCGTGAGTTTTGCACACCGATGCAGGCCAATAATTTGATGGGTAAAGGCGGTACTTTTCTCCCTACGGGATCTATGCTATCGCCGCTGAGTACGCGCGACGTGGTACTACTGGTTCGCCCGCCCGCTCCATTGGCAAACACGCCGAACGGTCTTGGCGAGTAAGGCGTATTGCAACGCGCCAAAATGACTTCCTGGCCGCCGGAATCCATGTGGACAACCGTTTGAAACACGGCCTCGGAAGGGCTGCGTATTTCCCAAATAGCCGACAGTTGCTCGGCGGGCTGATAGACGTCCCTCACCTGAATGGGCTTATTTGTTTTTTGGACTTCGGCCAGCAAACGTTCTCGGAGGAGGCCGTAGTACGCGGCGGATAGCTTGGGCGCCATTTCCGGTTCTCGCGGAGAGGCAACAGATACGGCCACCCATTCACCGGATCGCAATTTAATCAGGATTCCAACCAACTTAAAGTTTGGATCATGGAGTTCTTCGGTTTCGATGATTTGATCCGCATCCTGCCCTATTAACGTGGCAAGCGCTCGCATATCCTTGGGATTGCTGCGCAAATTGCGGCGCAAGGCGTCGGCTCGCCATTCCTTCCCGTACGGTCCTGCCACGACAGCATCGACGATTGTGGCCAAGTCGGATTTCGCCGAGTCAGTCACACGGCGCTGGGCCGCCGTGGGCAATAAATCAGCGGGTGTCCAGCGATAGCGCTGAACGGGGTCGGACACACGGAAGGCCTGGTCTTTTTGCGCCGCCAGGACCTGTGCGACGCGCGTTTCCGTGGGGTCAGCAATAAAACTGATTTGGATTAGACTGCCTCCATCTTCGGAGGGCTGGACAATGGGTTCTCCATACAGATAAACCCCTTGCTTTCCGGCGATTCGTTCCGTATTAAGCAACTCGCGTGGATCCGCAATCGCGAAGAAACCATCTCGCTGAGCCCGGGCCTCAAAAAATCTTTGGATATCCCATACTTGTATCGGGCGATTGATCCCAATCACGGCTGTGAGTATAAGACCTTGTCGTTGGGGATATCCTAAGCGAAGCGTCTGCGGCAGTCGTTCCTCCGAGATCCCCAGCCCTTCCCGCAGTGAATCCTGGTAATTCACTGTTTTGCTGACTTGCATTTGAGCTGCCCCATCATCGGAATAGCGTGGTTGGAAAGCACCGGTATTGGCTTCGATGACCTGTAGCTGGGCAAACCGAATCTCACCGCCAATGAACTCCTTGATCAAATCATGAAAAGCCAGTCCAATCTGCTGGGCAGCTTGTTCAGGCAACGCCGCAATACCGGTGACCCGGCCATCCGCGCCGGCGACGCGCCGGCCGACAATCACGCGAATACCGAGGTCAGCCAAGGCCGTTTCATTCACCATATTGGGTTCGTCTGCAATCACGGTTCCGACGGTATCCGCCAAAGCGTTGGTTAATTCATGGCCGGATTTGGAAAGTTTGGATCCCGGATCAAAGGTATACAAACGAATCGGGTCGGCTTGTCCGGCGATTTGGAGAAGAAATTCACTTTCCGTATCACCTAGGATCCCGATGTCTTGCGGTTTCACCTTGCGGTGGGTTGTGCTGGAGAGAAAGGAAATCCGTCCTTCAGGTTCAGTCGAGGCGGCCCACGCAGCGACGGGCACGCCGTTCTCAATCAGAGCAAGCATCACTTGCCGTACAAAATGAGAATCCCCGACAATCGCCACCTTGTTGGATTTTGGATCTGCTTTCTTTTCCTGCGATGTTGCACCGGCCAGTGCCATGGCCATGCTGAGACCGGCAACTCCTCCTGGCAATCCATAGATATAGGTTAGGCCTAACGTTGAGATGGCTATCCCTAATGCATTTAAGAGGTGATGCCGGGAAAAAAAGGCTTGTGTCGCGCCAAGCGGCGTTGGCGCTGATCGAATAGCGCGGAAGAACCATGATGCTGTTGTGGCCGTGACGTTTAAACGCGCGGTGTTCCGGCCCCGATCAGGATCCCAATCCGAAAAGGGGGTTTCAGCGAGGGCTTGAGAATTGAAATGAAGGCCGGTGTGAGGCAGCGGGTAACGACGTGGTTCGAGAAAAGGACTGGACCCAATAGCCGTGTGGGCGACCAACGTAACGGTCACAATACATGTCAGAATTTTGCGCAAAACCATACGTTTAACGGGAATCATCTCAGGAAGTGTACACGTTCAATTCAAATCGGTAAATGGAGCAAAAGGGCTAAAATCGTCGACCAGAAGACCCATGGATTCTCCTGGGCCTTGATTGACATTCTGAAAGAGAGCGTGTTATCGTCATGACCGATCATGACAGCGACCTTTACGGCCCGCCCCGATTTGATCCAGGCCACTTACAAGGTCCTGTCTGACAAACTCATCGACCCGGAAAAGAAGGCCAAAGCCATCGCCCTGGGGCAAACGACCGACACGTGGACACCCAACGAGCTATCCGGGAAAAAGAAACTCGCGAAACATTCTGGTGTCGTGCTGGGGATTGATGAGCGGACGCACGTTCCGGGAAAGCCCTACGAATACTATCTTACGGTTGGATTTCCCCCCGCCAACTCTGAAGGGGACATCCCGTCGCTTTTGACGATGATTTTCGGCAAGATCAGCATGGACGGGAAGATCCGGCTGGAGTCCATTCAGTTTCCGGATGCCTACCTGAAAGACAAGGGGCCGCGCTTCGGCATTGCGGGGATTCGAGACAAAGTCGGAGAGCCCGACAGACCCCTCGCTATGGCGATTTTTAAGCCTTGTGTCGGGCTTACACCCACTGAACTTGCCAAGATGTTTTACGAACTGGCTTGCGGCGGGATGCATCTTGTGAAAGATGACGAAATCCTGCCGGATTTGTCTCTTTGTCCGACAGAACAAAGGCTCGCTGCCTGTCTCGAAGCAGGCGAACGGGCCAAACGGGAAACGGGCCAAACGACGCTGTATGCCGTTAACCTGACCGGCCCGGCCAGCAAAATCATCGCCAAGGCGAAAAAGCTTGCCAAGGAAGGTGCTCAGTGTTTTCTCTTGAATGTCCTGAGCTATGGTTATGGTGTTTTGGAAGAACTTCGAGACGTGGGAGTGCCGATCATGGCCCATCCGGCGTTGGCCGGAGCCTTGTGCGGATCCGCGGAGACGGGAATTCGCTATTCCGTTATTCTGGGATCGCTCATGCGCTTAGGCGGCGCGGATATCGTTCTTTTCCCCTCCAGTTACGGCACTGTCGCATTACCTCAGAATGAGACAAATGCAATCAAGAAAGAATTAACAAAATCATATATTGACGCCTCACCCGGGTCGCCGCGGCGACCACCCTCTCCCTCAGGGAGAGGGCTTAGGGGTGAGGCAAGCCTGTTGCCTTCATTTCCAGGTCCTTCCGCCGGCATTCATCCTGGCCTGGTCCCGAAGATTATTCAGGACTACGGACAGGATGTTATTATCAATGCCGGAGGCGGAGTCCATGGACATCCCAAAGGCGCGCGGGCGGGAGCGAGAGCCTTTCGTCAAGCGATCAATTGGGTGGTCAAGCGCGGCAATCTGGGTGGGGTTTCGCAGCGTGAATTTCCAGAATTGGCGGAGGCATTGAGGCTATGGGGAAAAAAATGAGCGGAAGAGCGAAAGAGCGAGAGAGCGAGAGAAAAGGCAAGCCACATTTACCCTCTCACTCCCTCGCTCCCTCACTCCTTCGCTCGGTCATCGACATCGGCCGCCAATTTTATGAGCGCCGATGGATGTGGGGGACGGCGGGGAACCTGTCGGTGCGCCTCAAAAGCGACCCGTTGGAAATTGCCATAACTCCAAGCGGGGTCAATAAAGGGCATCTCAGCACCGAGGACCTCATTATTCTCAAGGACACTCCTTCCATCTCAAAAGGCGAGGGGCCCAATAAAATTCCTTCCGCCGAAACCGTCATCCACCAGGCGGTGTACCGCGCTGCGCCGGGCGCCGGGGCCGTTTTTCATGTGCATCCTGTGTACTCGACACTCATATCCAGTTTCTACGGTCATCCGCGGGAAAAACGGATGTTAAAAGTAGAATGGTTCGAAATGATGAAGGGAGTTGGTGTGGGCGAAGAAGAAAGCGCGGAGGTGGCGATCCTACCTAACTGGCAAGACGTCTCGCTCATCGCGCGGGACATCACGTCTTACCTTAAAAGTTCCGCCAAAGCGTTGCCGGTCGTGTTAATTTACAATCACGGCCTAACCGGCTGGGGCACGACGCCCGATCAGGCAAGAAACCACCTCGAAATCATGGAATACGTCTGTCAATATCTGTACTTGAAACGGCTGGCTACACGTTAAACCGAAAATACACCACATCGTTGTCCTTCATGATGTAATCCTTTCCTTCCAGGCGAATTAACCCTTTTTCTTTTAAGGCGGCCTCCGCTCGATATTTCACGATATCGTCATAACTGTAAATCTCCGCGCGGATGAAGCCACGTTCGATGTCGGAGTGAATCTTCCCGGCGGCTTTGACGGCGGGGGTCCCTTCGGCGATGCTCCAGGCACGCGATTCATCGGGGCCCGCCGTAAAAAACGTCATGAGATGTAGAAGCTTCTGTCCGGCGCGCACGAGCTTATCGAGTCCGGATTCCTTGAGACTCAACGATTCCAAGAACTCTTTACGTTCAGTTTCCGGCAGCTGCGCGATCTCCGCCTCGATCTTCGCGCAGAGGACCACCATTTCGGCCCCTTCGCGCTTGGCATACTCTGCCATGGATTGAGACAGGGCATTGCCCCCCAACTCGTTTTCGCCGACATTCGATACATACAGCATCGGTTTGGAGGTTAAAAAGTGGTAGGCGTTCAGAAGCGACGGGGCGAGATCCTGCTTCCGAGCCGGAATTCCCTTGTCAAAACCTACGATGGCCTTCTCGAGCTCGGCCACTGTTTCTTTGGCGTCCTTTTGGCCGGAGCGCGCCGCGCCCAGGAGGCGTTCGCGGGCTTTGGTGGCCTGATCCAGATCGGCCAGAAGCAGCTCCGTGCCGATGATCTCCGCTGATTCGACGGGGTCCACTTTATTCCCATAATGCACGATATTTTCATCCTCGAAACAGCGGACCACTTGGGCGATGGCATCCACGTCCCGGATATGAGAAAGAAATTGATTACCTTTCCCT
>JBGPLV010000111.1:0-6683 GCA_041486625.1 Elusimicrobiota bacterium | reverse complement strand
GCCGTCAAGGTGTCGTCCACCACCATCGTGTAGTCCCCATTGGTGGTCCGGGCTTTGATCGTCACTCCGGGGGCGATCGTCAGGTTCACGGCCCCGCTGCCATTGCCGACCGTCACCCGGCCGCCGCGCAGAATGTAGGGGATACCGATCAATCCCCAGGTGCCGCTCTGGCTTACAGTTCCGCCCGGTATAAATATTCCATTTTCTGGTGTATTGTCGGCAGAATTGCCTGACCCTGTCGGGAATGAATTGAGGTCTGCGGTGATGGCGCGGACCGACGTCGAAGAGATCGTTAAGTTGTTCAACTGTGGAGACGAATTGGAGAGCGTCACCTGCTGACCGAAACGAATGAAAACGTTAGCCAGCTGAGTACTAGAAGTGGAATTGTTGAATTGGAACGTCTCCCACTGACCTGGTGCGGCCTGAGTGGTTCCTTCCTGGAGCGAAGAAATGATAATGGGGCTGGACGACGTCCCCAGTGCCGACAGCGTTCCGTTGACGGTAAAATTGGTGCTGGGGGACATCTCAATCACGACCCCGGGATCGATGGAAAGCGTCTGGCCGGCTGGAACGGTCACATTGGCCGTCGCCACATATGGGCTGCCGGAAAGGGGGAGGTTGCCGGTGAGGTTCCCGGAAATGTTAGTGGATTGGCCTGGAGCGGCCAGAGTGAATAGGAAGAACGCGCTTAAGGGAAGCGCTGAGGCCCATCGAGCAAGCGACCAGGAACGAAGAGCGTTAATGGGGAGACCTTCCTTGACCCCGCGCTGAATAAGTCTTTGGACGGGGAATTCTACTAGCTCGGCTGAACAAAATCAATCATTAGTAAACTCTTATTCAACCGTCATTGGTATCGGTCTTTGGGCTCTATTTGAGGGGCTGTTAGGCCTAGAGAATCCTAAGCGATGGGCGGGATTTAGCGTACCTTGTGGAAAAGCACAAGCGGGCCTTCGCGCCCGGCCAGGTCAAAGGATTCCAGAACCCCTAGCTGGCGCAGGTATTTCGCCACGTCATCACTTGTGACAACCCAGCTGCCTGGAGGCGTGGCGCGAAAGGCATCCTGAGCACCAGGATCCGTCATAAACCAATCCGCCGCATCTTCCGCGTGATCTCGCCCAAGCGTTAGCTCTCCTGCCGGGCCTTCGATGGCGATGCGACGCTTGGTATAGAACGGCAGGCTTTGCAAAACATCTTCATAAGAGACTCCGTAGGCCACGATGCGCTCTTCCGGTTTGGCACGCAGCATCAGTATTCGGGCCAATCCCTTGTTGGAGAAGTAAGGATCGAGATCAACTGAAAGCGAGGTGAACGCGCTCAAAAGGACAACTTGAACGATCATAATCCCGCCCAGACACGTCAGGCTGTGCCGCATGCCCCACACGCCCACCAGGACAAAAACACCACACCCAAGGATAAGCGACAGCGCGTCGCCGTGCGAGCGGACCGCCAGCGCCGCAGGATCCTTAAAGAACTCCGCGGTTTGTGGAAGCTTGAGCGTCCCTAGGCCAGCCACGAGCATCAGAATCAGGCCAATCACACCCCGCTCGACCCATTTGGGGATATCGTGTTCCTCAAGCGCCTCGTCAAAGGCGCTCCCGACCAGAAGCGCCAACGCCGGCAAGACGGGCAGGACATAGCCGACGAGCTTCGACTGTGAAAACGAAAAGAAGACGACCACGAAGAGACTCCAGATGACCAGGAGGGCTTTGACGGGATCGCGCTTCATCGCGATCCCGTGGCGCTCAAAAGCCGAGAGGAAAATCTTTGGGAGAAAAACGCTCCAAGGTAAAAATCCCGCGAAGAGGACAGGCACAAAGAAATAAAAAGGCGCCGAACGGTGGTGAACGGTGGTGAGAAATCGCTCGACATGCTCCCGGATAAAAAAGAACCAGGGAAATACCGGATGTTTCAGGCTGACGATGACAAACCAGGGAGCCGATAAGATGAGCGTTAGAATGAGAGCGGGTTGCCAAGGGATCTTTCGCGCCTGACCCCAGAGGCGGGCGTAAGCCAATGTCATCCCCAGGGCCGCTATCGGAAACACGATCCCTATAATGCCCTTCGTGAGAATTCCCCCCGCGATGGCCACCGCCAAAAGATCGGTGGCGCGCCTGACGCGTTCAGGCGGCCGCTCGCTCAGAATTTTTGACGACGCATAGAGGGCGAGCGTCATCCAGAAAGTGAGCGCCATATCCGTCACTAAGAATTGAGTGAGGAGAAAAAATCCGAGGCTTGTGGCCAAGAGGCTCCCGCTTAGGAGCCCGGCGCGTTCATTCTTCCAGTATTTGCCGAACAGATAGACGACGCCTACGGTGAGCAAGCCGAATGTCGCGCACCAAAACCGCGCAGCGAATTCATTCTGGCCAAAAAGAGCGAAGCTTCCCGCGGTGAGCCAATACATCAAGGGAGGTTTCTCAAAGTACAGCACGTAGTTCAGATGCGGGCTGATCCAGTCCCTAAGCTCCAGCATCTCTCGGGCGATCTCAGCATAGCGGCCTTCATCGGAATTCCACAAGGCCCGCGTCCCCAAGGGCAGATAGAACAACGTCGCTGACGCGACCATCAAGATCCATGAGAGGCGCCTGGAGAACCAATTCATTGATTTTGGGTGAGAAGTTCCTTGGCGTGCTGAACGCTCGTGGGGGTGAGCTGGCTGCCCAAGAGGCGCGCCAGTTCGTTTACGCGCTCCGCGGAATCGAGGCGGGTGACGACCGCAAAGGTCCGAGCTTTGGAAACACGTTTGGAGACCTGGAAATGCGCCGCCGCACAGGAAGCGATCTGGGGCAAGTGACTGACGCAAAGAATTTGGTGATGGCGAGCGAGCTTCCGGAGCTTTTTCCCCACGGCCTGCGCAGTCACACCACCGATGCCGGCGTCGATTTCATCGAAGATGAGCGTCGGCACGGCGTCTGCTTGGGCCAGAACGGTTTTTAGGGCGAGCATCACGCGGGACATCTCCCCGCCCGAGGCGATCGCCGCAAGCGTCTGGATCCCTTCACCGGGGTTGGGCGCCCATTCGAAAATGATCTGGTCCATGCCGGTTGTGGAGGGATCCGCCAAGGCGTTTACTTGACACCGGAAAACAGCCTGCTTGAGTCCGAGATCTCCGAGCTCTTTTTTGACGGCGGCACCCAAATCTTTAGCGGCTTCCTTGCGCTTCTGCGAAAGTGCTTGGCACGTTCGTTCCAGAACCGCGAAAGCTTCCTCGCACGCCTTTTCCAATTCTTGGCGATAGGTCGCGGTATTCTCTAAGCGGTCCAGTTCCGCGCGGAGATGCACCCCGTGAGCGATCACGGCTTCCAGGGTCTCTCCATATTTCTTTTTTAAGCGAGACAAGAGATCCTGCCGACTTATGAGCTCCTCCAGCGCCATGGGATCGGCTTCCCATTTTTCGGCCATGTGCTGCAGCGCGAGAGCGGATTCTTCGAGACGAGACTTGGATTCCAGGACCTCGTTTAAAAGCGGTTCAACGGAAGGCGCCAACTGTTTCAGACTCTCAAACGCTTTGGCTGCCTGCCCGAGTTTTTCGAGCGCCGCTCCCTCTTCTTGATAAAGAAGACCATAGGCCGTGTTAGCCAGGGAGCGCAGTTTCTCCGCGTTTTTGAGCTCGGGCAGGCGCGCCGTGAGGGTTTCTTCTTCTCCGGCTTTCACGCGGGCCTTTTCAATTTCCTCAAGCTGGAACCGGTAGACATCGATACGCTGCGCGCGCTCTTGTTCCGAGAGCTGTCCTTCGGAAAGTTTTTCCTTCAGGTCCTTCCACGTTCGATACAGCGGCTCGACTGAAGTGACCTTGGCCTCGAGATTCGCAAAACGATCAAGAAGCGCCTGCTGGACGGACGGCTTTAAAACGTTCTGGTGCTCGTTTTGACCATGCACATCGACCAGAAACTCACCCAGCTCCTGCAATGTCCCCAGAGTCACAGGCTGATCATTCAGATAGGCTTTGGAGCGGCCGTCGGGATAGCCTTCGCGGCGGATGAGGATCTCGTCCGACGCCTCAAAGTCGTGCTCGTTCCACCACTTTTGAAATTCACGCTGCCGGGGCGTCTCAAAGGTTCCGTTCACGGAACTCTTCTCCGCACCCTGACGCACCTGTTCGGATTTAAAGCGGTCCCCGAGGAGCAACCCCAACGCGTCAAAAACGATCGTTTTCCCCGCGCCTGTTTCTCCGGTGAGAACGTTCAGCCCTTTATCGAGTTCGACCCGCAAATCCTCAATGAGGATGAAATTCTTGATCCCAATTTCCCTCAACATTATGAACCGCCCCATTTTAATTTCGACTGCAGGACTTGATAATAGGTTTGGTCCGGGTCCATCAGGAGCTTCGCCTGTGCCTCTGCGCGGCGAACTTCAATGCGGTCTCCGGGCTTAAGCATGCGAGTGATGAGGCCGTCGACACACAAGAGCGCTGATGGGCTGGGCCGCAAGACTTCCACCCCCACGATTTCAAAGGTGGGCATCACGAGCGGCCTTTGCACGAGCGAATGCGGACAAATGGGGCACAGCAAAAGAACATCCAGGTCAGGATAGAGAATGGGACCTGAAGCGGCTAAATTATAGGCCGTGGAACCGGTCGGTGTGGCCACGATCAACCCGTCACCGGCATAACTCGCGAGCGGCCGATTTCGAACGGTGGCCTGCAGTTGGAGCACACGACCGCTCGCCCCGGAACGGATCACACAGTCGTTCAGGGCCAGATACGGTCCGAATTTTTTTCCTTTGGAAGTCCCCGTAACCGAAAGCATCGTACGCACTTCCACCCGGCTCTCGCCGGCCAGCACCCGGGACAGTGTGCGGAACATGGCCCCCACCTCGGTGGCCGCTAAAAACCCGAGACGGCCTACATTGACCCCTAAGATCGGGACCCCCCAAGCCGCGACCTGCCGGGCGACCGAGAGCACCGTGCCATCGCCGCCCACGGCAACGACAAAGTTCACGTTTTTCATCGCGGTGGTGACCTTGGACGCCGCAACGACAATGATTTTCCGCTGTTCCAGCCAGCGCTTCAGGCGCAGCCATTCATGGTGGGCGCGGGGCTTATCCGTGTTGTAGACGAGAGCGATGCGTTGTTTTGGCTGGATGGTTTTCGACATAAATTTTTCGTCTACGAATTACGAAAAGGATACCAAATAAGACCCCGTAATACAGCCCGCAGATCCACCAGGCCGGCGGAGTGACAGGTCGGACCGCCCAGCGCCACGCGCTCATCCGCTCAATCAAAGCCAGCGTGAGGTGTACAGCCCAACGGGTGAGGTCTACAAGAAAGGCCGGGACAGTGCCAGGAGCCATCACTCCCCACGTGCCCACCGCGAGTCCCAGAATCATAAGAATTCCCGAAAGCGGGAAAACCGTCCAATTCGCCAGAAAACCCGCCAAGGACAAACGGTGAAAATAGTAAACGAGAAGCGGCCAAATGCCGATGTGGACCGTGAGCCCCATCAGGCCGGCATCCTTCAACCACCGGCGCCACCTACGGCGGCCACCCCCCTGTCGATCCCACAACGGCAAGATGGCTAAGATGGTCAGCGTCGCTCCGAACGAGAGCTGAAAACTAGCTCCCAACAGCGCTTCCGGTTCCCACAGGAGAATCCAGCCCGCGGCCAGAAGAAGAGGATAGTACCGGGGGATATCACGCCCAAGCGCCGAAACGAGGAGTCCCACGATCGCCATCACGGCGGCACGAACAACGGGTGGATCTCCGCCGACCGCCGCCGTGTAGAATACGATCGGCGCCAGGCAGACCCAAAACGCATGCCTTCGCGGGACCTGCAGCATCAAAAGGAAACTCACGCCCAGTCCCACAATGAGGGACATGTTCTGGCCCGAGACGACCACAATGTGATAGACCCCGGCCCGGATGCAGGCTTCCTTCAGGGGTTTGGGCAGAATTCCGCGCGCGCCCATCGTGATGCCGAGAAGCAAACTGGCCTCATCCAAAGGTAAAACACGCTCCCAAAACTCGCGATATCGATGATGGAACATCCAAGCCGCGCGCTGGAGGCGCCACCGCGGGGATCGCTCAAGATAAACCAGCCCCTCTGGGGACCAGACCTTGAGCATAGAAAACACTCGCCGGCTGGCCCAGTAACCTCGCTCGTCAAAATCCCGGGAACGTGAGGGCGGCCGCGGCGCGGACAGCCAGCCGCGCATGCGGATCTTATCCCCGGGGGCGAGTTCTTCTTCGGGGAAGGCGAGTGTCACAAGCGCTTTCCCTTCAAAAGCTCCGAGCGGGGATGCTCGCCCCTGTATCAGAAAGCGGGTTTGGTTCCAGCGAATGATGGGCGAGTCCAGAACTTCACCTTCCAGAGTCACCTGAGAAGTCCCGACCAGGCGCGAGAGGTCATACAGCCCCGGCCGAGGGAAAAGCCCGGCCAGATGCAGGATGACAATGCCTGTCATATAGCCCACTACGCACCATGCCAAGGCATAACGCTTGAAGATCATCACATCTCTTAGATGATCTCGGGCTCTTTTTATTCGCTACTTTGTGAGATTATTTTCGAGGAGGGTGCGGAGGTCTTGGGGCAGGCGGGTGGGGCGCCAAAGGAGATTGACGACGGCGTGTTTGGTGACGCCGCGCGCGACTAAGGCCCCCGTATCGACAAGCGTGATTTCATACCGGAAGAGGACATGGGCGCCGCCCAGTTCCGAGATAAACGTGCGGACCTTGATCAGGTCGTCGT
>JBGPLV010000110.1:0-6692 GCA_041486625.1 Elusimicrobiota bacterium | reverse complement strand
TCTCTCGCACTGACCATTAAGAAAATATGGCCAGCAAAATTCAGCCGCCGCAAGATCTTTAGGCTCACCGTGCCGTCTTCCGTGGGATGAGCGCCCACGGCAGGGAACTTCAGAGTTCCTTCAGAAACAATGTCTTCCCAATGCGTCTGCCCGTACAGACCCAGCGGCCAAGGGCCGAAGAGTGCCTCGCGCGTTCTGGTTTTCCAGAAACGTCTTTCCTCGATTTTTTGAGAGGACTCGCGCGCCCCATACGATACGTGAATAGGCACCTGATATTTGGCATCCCAAAGAAAGGCCGCCCCCGAGAGTTCTGAATCCGAATGGGTCAAATAAATATCCGTAACGAGATAAGGATCAATCCCTGCGCTGTGCAGTGCGCTCTCGACCTGGTTGAAAAGAATGCTCGGCCCGGTATCAAACAACGCGTAGGCCATTCGTTTATGATTTTTTGGATGCGGATAACCAATGACATAAATATTGACCCCGGTTGGCAAAGCGAATCGATGAAGCGTGACGGGACGCTTCTGATCCAGGGCGACAACCGTGTGTTCGATGGGGGATTTCGTGTAGCGAGCGAGAAGGCGCCGCAGGCCGTGAAGACGGTGACGCAGGTGTCTCCACGGCAAACCGAGGGGGTCCATCTCGCGCTCGACGCGATATTCCTGCTCTAAACTTGACCATGTGTAAGCCGGCAATCCCTGGGGGAAATTTAGCAGGTTCTCAATGGCCATCCTGTAGGCAGCCTCGCGAGATGTCATCGATCTATTTTTGTCCACATAAGTGAACATCAACTCCAAATTGGCCGATAGGCGATCACGTAGGTGCGTAAGTGCGATATCCGCTGCCCACCTCTCGCCGCGCATATTCTGAAGGTATTCGTAGTAGGACCCGATGACCCCCCCGCTATTGGCGATAATGTCTGGTACGAGATAACATCGCGGTTCCCCGGATGGTTGCACTTGGGACAAGATTTTCTCCGCCTCGGGAGTGACAGGTCCGTTGGCTGCCTCCACAATCAATCGTGCTTTGACCATGTGAGCGTTTTCACGTTTAATGGCTCCCCCGAACGCGGCCGGGATCAATACATCCACGTCCGCCGCGAAGATTTTATCTCCCATTTGGTCGGCGGGAATCCATTCAGTTCCCTGAGGTAAAATCCCTTCCGCCTCGAGTCTATTCTTCAGGGCCACCAATTTATCATTAGGTGATCGCCGAACATCGACATCAGTCAGTTTGGCGATGGGTAATCCGGCCGGGTGAATCAAAAGCCCCGAGTCATCGGCTATGTGAGTGATTTTGACGCCAGCCTGTTCCAACAAAACGGCCGCATTGGAGCCGACATTGCCGAAGCCCTGGATGGCTATGGTGAGCTCGCGTGGAGATTTTTTTAGCCAGTGCTTGGCTCCCTTCAGGGTGGACAATTCAATGCCTGCTCCGGTTGCTGGCTCCCTGTCAATCGATCCGAAAAATTCTGTGGGTTGCGCGGTAAAGTCTGCCACATCAATGTTCGTGTCTTCCGGCCGCATTTGCTTCAGATCGCGATACTTTTTCAGCATGGGGTTTTCATCTGGATTTTTATACTCTGAATATTTCGCTAGGGCGGTTTCCAGGTCCAGTTGGAGAGTTGAATTCCTCAAGGATCGATGTTCCACGCGTATTCGGATGAGTTCATCCTGCATCCAGGCCATCATTTCAGAGGTAGTCCCGAGATCCGGAGCAGGTACGTCCACGAAGGGATCAATCGCGTGCGGGTCTTGTTCCCACAGGGCTCGAACGTAGGAGCGACAGACCGATTCTATCTCCAGCCGCAGATCTCTGGCCTGCATTTCCAGGCGATAAGCTTTTTCGTAATCGCCGGACTTTCGGGCAGTTTTGGCGTCTTCTTTAAGTGGGGGAATTTTCGCATAGCGGTCCATGTCAATGGCGGCCCCACCTTTGGCGCCGCCGAAAGGAAGACCGGCGGCCGCGGTCTTCAAGGTCATTTCAAGAGCCAAAGCGCGGATTACATTGAGCGTGACGTTCCACGCAAAGCGGATGCCTCCTTTGGCGGGTCCTCGCACGGTGCTGTGGCGGACGCGCCAGCCGTCGAGCTTATCTGTGCCTGTGATGCGGCCATTTTCATAGAAGCTGCGTACAATCTTCAGGGGGTAGATCTTGTCGGGGTTCAAAAGGCGCTTGAGATCTTGCGGTTGCATCTCGGGGACGAATTTCTGCGCCTGCGTCAAAAAGGTCTCCGCATCTTCCCAAGGATTGCTTGGAATCGGGATTCTCATTGTTCGAGCTGGTGCACCCAGGGAGTTGGCGGGGACAGCGGCAGAGTCCTCTTGCGTCGGTTGAGAAACGGATCCCTCTGGCGCGATTTTGGCGTCAGGCGACGTCTCAGGCATCTGCTGGATAAAGTTGAATACGCGCTCTAACATGTCGCGCTCCGCCGGTTTAAGAGGTTCCACCTGGTGCGATGGCAAAGTTTGCAGGAAATCGTAGAACTCCGGCCATGTCATGGACCGCAAGTTCGTCTTTCCGGGTTCAAACAGCTCCGGATGCTTCATGAGATTATGAAGTACGCGATGAAGGCTGCTCTTCGGATTTGTCGTGAACAATCCTAAGAGCCTGAAAAGCATGCGCTGCGCTCGAGGATCAGCTTGCGGATGTTGGGTGAGGATCTCCATCATCGCTTCCCATCGCCTGTCCAGTCGCGCCTCTCTCAGAAAGCTATCCTGAGTGGATCGGGCATTTCCCTCCAACCATCGAAGCACTTGCTTTTCCGTGATGCCATGATACTGGACTAACGCCGCGGCCCAATAGGCTGTCGGCCCCGGGAATCGAATGCGGCGCTCTTGTAGGATTTCCCGGCCGGCTAATTTCGCACCCAGCCGGCTGAATTCATGGATCAGTGAATAGTCGCCGTAGACTCTTTGCCTTTCATAGGTCTGCTTTAGTAGCGGCAAACCGCTTAGGCCCGGGGGCGCGCCTCGTTGAATGAGCTCCATAAGGTCATGTTCGCTGAGGTAATCGCGCCATTTCTCAAGGAAGAACGTGGCCCCGGCATCCTCCAATTCGCTTCGGTTACTCGCCAGCTCCGCTAGGTATGCCGTGGCCTCTTGGATTTCAATCGCGCCAGTGCGCAGATCGTGGCCGATCTTCTCCAGCAATTTTTGAGGAGGAGGTAAACCACAGAGCGTGCCAAAAGATTCCGCGAAACTGATCTCTAGAAACCGGGCCATTTCCTCTGACTTGGGGTCGGCGAGAGAGAGCTCAGGATGCATTCGCCAAAAGGACTCCAACAAAGACAACGTCTGGAGATCTTTTGGCAGTCGTGGAAGCGAAACACCAGCCACCTCGGCCAGCAGATCATCGGTTTCCTTGCGCGGGACGCGCGTTCCCGGGGTGAAACCCTCCAGCCAAACTCCGCCATTGCTCGTCGTGACCAGACGCAAGTGCGCCAAGCCGGCATACTGTAGGATTCTGCCCTGCGGTGTCTCGGCAAGCAGATGTTCCTCAATAACAAGTTCTTGAGGCGGGCGCAGAGCTTCCCATAGAAGAAGACGCAGCCGGGCACTCGCCTGGGCATCTTGACGACCTTCCGTCAATTCAGATGCCCGCGGCGGGGACCGACCTTTTGGGTACTCCTTCGTTACGCGCAAACGGTCGAGCAAGAAGTCATAGAGGTTTTCCAGAGTGACAGGTTCCGTGACTGCCAGGCGGACTCGCGCCAACACCGGCAGTCCCTCTACTACTGTTTTCACAACCGTCTCGCATAGCCCTTGCTTTTCGTGTTCTACATCGATTTGTGCGTCTAGAATCGTTAGAGCGGGCCAATCTGGACTGTAGTGGAATTGGACGAAACCGACTTCATGGACCGATTCCAATTCTCCCACCTGGTTTGATTCGGAGGAAGCCGACATCGGGACAAATCCTATCCCAATCTCCCAAACGTCCTCTGCCTGGAGGGTCTGCAGGTCCCTGACGGGTTGAATGGGTTCCTTCGACTGTTCTCGATCTCTGGCAGGGCGTCGCACCGTCAAAATATAACGACCTTCCGGCTGTTGCTTGGACAGTGGGAGTAGAGATTTACCATCCAGCTTTCTAAAAAATTCACCTGCGCTAGTAATATGGTTAAGCCGGGCGAGATAGCCGGTTGGCTCCAGAATTTTGCCGAGCGCAAGGGCGTAATCCTTAAGTTCCTCGCGTGTTCTGAGAAGGGCTAGCGTCAGCAAGATATCCAACTTCATGAAACGACTTTCGGCTACGTTGTGGTCTCCATTGTGACCCAGCGCCGCATGCCGCAGTTCTTCCATGAGACCGACCTGCAATGCCGTTCGGATATGTTTCGGGCTAAGCTTGGATATTTCACGGTCAACGATGATGAGTCCTTTATCTCCCAATTTCTCAGGCACGAAATACCCGAAAAGACGACGGGACCCATCGACAAGTTCAAGAGGAATCGTGATGCCTGCCAACTCTTTCTGCAGCACAACTCGGTCCGGGGGGTCAAGCAAGGCAAACGTCTCCTCAAGTAGCGTTTTCAACTCTTCTCCGCTGAGCAACTTCATAAGCTCACTGCCCACGTGCAGAGTCAGATCGAGTATATTGAGCCGCACGACAGTATGGGTTTTCTTAATGCCCGCAATAATATTTTCCGCGCCTTTTCTATTATTGAGCCGGACAGGACCCTTCGACGGGCGCTTGAGAGGAGCATTCATGTTGACAAGGTTGTAAAAGGTTAGGGTCGTAGGAGGGCGGAAAAGAGTCCTGATGGCGAGAAGGCGCGTTGCCAAGGCCTCTTCTTGGAAGCAGGCCGGAAAGGAAACCGAGATCGGCTGCTGCGTCGAACGCTGGATGACCCATGGGAAAGCACGCCCGTCATTGAAGACTGTTTGAGTGAGAAGCGCCAGGGTCGAAACGATAGAAACGAGGCGTCGAATCAAAATATTCATATGCCTTTAAAGTGTATGGATTGCATGGCGGAGTTGAAATAGAGCGGAGGGCTTATTCTGAGGGGCCGACAGGCCCAGGAATCGTTGGGCCTGTTGTGTGCGTGAAATGCGTTTTATACGATGACGCAGATGACACCATCGATGGAGAAAATGAGTCGGTCGGAAGTGTATGCGATTATCTTGGCGGGGGGGCAAAGTTCACGGCTATTTCCCTTCAACAAGGTCCTCGCCGATCTCACGGGGTCGGGAAGATCTTTAATTCAGCAGGCCTACGACCGTCTCGATGCTCTTCCCCGCGAAAATATCTTTCTTCTGACGGTCCGCGATATGGTCGCGCCAATTCGTCGACAACTGAAGGTATCTCCTAAACATATTTTTGTGGATCCGGTCGGGCGCGGAACGTGGCCGGCGATTCTGTGGGCGATGGCGCAGTTAAGACGCCAAGATGCGACGGCCGTTATGGCGATCGTGACCGGCGATCATGTGATCCAGGGGGACCGCGCTTTCCAGCAGGCTTTCCGTCAGGCGGTTGATATCGCGCAAAGCAAACCGGCCATCGTCATGATGGGGATCCCCCCACGTGGTGATCCTCAAGCGTGGCGCGGATTTGGCTGTTTTCGCGCCGATGAGGACGGGTGCGTCATCGAATTTCAAGAAAAGCCCACTTTCGAGCGCGCTCAGCAGATGATCCAGGCGGGAGGGTGGTTGTGGAATTCAGGAATGTTTTTCTTCCGGATACCAACCGCTGAGGCGGCCCTCCGGCGCCTTCAGCCGGAGATGCACCGTGTTTATGCTGCGATGGCGGCTGCGGTAGCGGCCAATAAGGGACGCGAGGCCGCCCGTTTATACGAGGACTTCCCTGATAAAATCCCGCATCCCAGAGACCCCGGGCGTTACGTCGACAATTCGATTGATTACGCGATCATGACGCCTCTTGTGCATTGCTCCCCTCACCCTACACCCTCTCCCCGGGGAGAGGGGAAGGTGAGGGGGATCGGTGCTTTTGCTGTCCAGAACGCTCGCTTCCGATGGACCGATCTAGGCCAATGGACAGCTCTCCGCCAGGTGTTAAAGGCAGACCGCAACGGGAACATTAGAATTGGAGACGTTCGCGTGGGGCAAGACGTTCGCCATTCAATCCTTGTGGCTGGTCATGGGCAGCGGATCGACGTTGCCGGAATTAAAGACTTGATCGTAGCTGTCGCCCAGGGGCAAGCGCTCGTGCTGCCTTTGTCTGAAGTGGGACGGATTAAAGAAATCGTCGGTTCTTCTCGTGGCAAAAGTGGTCTTATCGGAGAAATGCCTTCTATTTCTTCTTTTACCCTCAGCAAAAAAAGAAACGGAGCGATTCTTTCTAACAAGCTGAAAGAAGCGATATAATCCCCGGGTGAGTATTTCGACGGAACATTGGCAAAAAATCACCCGAGGATGCGCCGAGATCATCTCGGAAACGGAACTGCGAACCAAGCTCGAGAAGGCCAAGCCGCTCCGTATTAAGCTCGGAGTTGACCCCACTTCACCCGACCTTCATTTTGGGCACCTCGTTGTTCTCCGGAAACTCAAAGCATTCCAAGATTTAGGTCACCAAATCGAGTTTATTATCGGGGATTTCACCGCGCGCATCGGCGACCCTTCCGGGCAGTCGGCTACACGCCCGCCTTTACAGGCCCAACAGGTTTGGGAACACGCGAAGACTTATCAGGACCAAGTCTTTCAAGTGCTGGATAAAGAGAAAACCCACGTGCGGTTCAATAG
>JBGPLV010000109.1:0-6702 GCA_041486625.1 Elusimicrobiota bacterium | reverse complement strand
GCGCCTGAGAAAAAGGTTAAGCAGGCCAAGCCTCAGACTAAAAAGTTGGAGAAGAAATCCATCATTCTTGAGGTCCAACCGGAAGCTCCGCTGGCGATCGCTCCAAAAATAAAGGAGCCTGAACCTTTGCCTGAGCCCCCAAAGATCGAGATCCCGGAATTCATATTCCCGGAAGAACCTGTGGTCGAGCAGAAACCAACAACCCCTCCGCCGCCCGCGCCTGCTGCAGCGCCAGAACCTGTTCCAGCGCAGATGTCCGCGCCTGAGCCGGTCCGGGACATTGCCCCCGAGCCTGTTTCGCCGCCTGCAGATGAAGACGTCAGTGAATTGAAGCGCCTGATGACCGATGGTCCGATGCGGCCGGCCAAACGCGTTGAAGAGCCTAAAAAAACGAAACCCTCTGTCCCCAAGCCGGAGGTGAAAAAACTTTTACCGCAGCCTGCGGGTGAGCGTACGGGATTTTTCAGCAAGCTAAAGTCCGCCTGGAGTCCGGTCCCGAAGAAAAGTGCGTCGTCGGTTAAACCGCCCGCCACACAGCAGGGCGGGCGAGCGCCTGACGTGTGGCGCTCGGTTCAACCCGCTAAACCGATCGATGTTCCGCAACCTAAGCCCGCTGTAGGATTTGGGAAAAAACTCGCCGCCTTCTTTAGTCCTAAGCCAAGAGTTAAACCTATTAAGCCGGTTGTGCCCGTTAAGTCCGTCGAGCCTGCTAAGCCGATTCTGCCCGTTGAATCTGTTAAGCCCGTCGAGCCCGTCCAACCACCGAAACCCGTTGAGCCTGTGAAACCCGCCCCGGCTCTGAAACCGGTTTCAGTGGTCAAAAAACCGGTCCCGGCGCCGAAGCCCAAACGCGAAAAAATTCCAAAAGATCAACTGGACCACGTCGCGTTCTGGCCACCCTGGGCCCTGGCGATATTAGGGGTTGTTTGCAGTGCTTTTCGAGATTTTGGGTTTGAAGCAGGACCTGCGGTCCTCTGGGGGCTCGCCGGGTGGTCGATGGGTTTGATGGTGCGCCTGGCGCGGCTCTATCGTTCGCCGGTGATCCTTACCGGCCAAATCGTCCTCGCCGATGAACAAAAGCCGCAAGGGGAAGTCATCTTAAAACTGGAAGATAAAACGATTCTTCTCAACCGGCTCGGGCGATGGGACTTGATACCGCGTCTTTTCGGACTATCCAACCCCCGTCAACTTTTAAAGGGCGAAGTGACTGTCAAAGGTTGGTACCGGGGCACGCTCATTCCTTGCCTTGAGGTTCATGAGGTTCGTGCCGACAAGATGGCCCGTAAATCGATGGTCAGAAGTTTACGCTGGGCGTCGGCCATCATGGTATTTGTCATCGCGATAGTGATTTACTTGTCTCTCGAATAACCTGTGCGCGCCCGCGGCATCCTCCTAATCCTACTTTTCTTCGGTGGCATTACCGGCGCTATGGCAGAAACGGTTGTTGATGTGAGCCGCGAATGGCAGATGCGAATGTCTTCCGCCTCCGTTCCAACGAGTTCCTCCGTCGGGTCCGTGCAGCCAGGCACGGGGACGATACCGGCGGTCCAGGAGTCCACCTCGCCCATCGCTTGTCAATGTGACTCCTTGACCCCCCAGGAACACCTGGAAGAGTCCACGTATGCATTTACAGGGTGGGTGGCGGAAGTTCATGCGTCCAAAAATGGCAAAAGAACTGTTGTGTTTGATGTGGATGAGATTTTCAAAGGATCTCCAAAGCCGGAGATGAAAGTGACGGCGGAGGTTTCCGGTACCGATTGCGACCTGCCCTTTGAAGAAGGACAGTCCTATCTGGTTTATGCGCAGTGGGAATGGGGTAGTGTTATCACCTCGCGGTGCATGGGGACGAAGGTTCTCGAAAAAGCCAAAACGGCCGCGCTGGGTCCGAGCCAAGAGCTTAAGGAAAAACTATACATCCGTCTCCGCAATACCTGTATGGGCCGCTACGATACGCCCTGCTGCCTTTCATCGCTCAAGGCGATGCGCGTGGGGTATTTCGTTCCCGAGCCGGAAGAAGGCTGTCCTTCGGGGACGATTCCGGACCGCCTTCGCTGCGCCGGCAGCTATACCTGGTGCATTCCCGTGACGGAAAAAGATCATCGCCAACCTTAGATCATTCGCGTTGATTTTTCGACTCGAAATCGACTATAATACCTCAACTTGCTGGAACTAGCGACGGATCGTTTGGGGCGCGTCTTGGAGCGGATCGATCAAGTGGCCCGGCATGCCAGCCGGAACCCAAAAGACATAACGCTTGTTGCGGCGACGAAAACAATCTCTTTGGATAACGTCCTTCCTTATCTCCAAGCAGGAATCCAACACATCGGCGAAAACCGCGTTCAGGAAGCCATGACGAAGTATTCGGGACTCGGAGCTCAGATCTCAGAAATTCCGAAACTTCATCTCATTGGACAGCTCCAAAGCAACAAGGTCAAGAAGGCCGTGAGGTTCTTTGACATGATTCAATCACTCGACCGTTTGGATTTGGCGGATGACATCAATCGGTATGCGCAGGAAGCCGGCAAAGTCATGCCGTGCCTGGTCGAGGTCAAAATATCATCAGAGAAAACCAAATCGGGGGTCGATCCCGATGCGCTGCCGGATTTTCTTGCCGCGCTCAAGACCCGGAGGTCCTTAGCCGTTAAGGGGCTGATGGGCATTGCGCCGCTGGATGCCGCAGGACACGCGGCCCGGCCGTATTTTACCCGGCTCCGTAGACTATTTGAAAGTGCCAAGCTTGAGGTGTTGTCCATGGGAATGAGTTCCGATTTTGAAGTCGCCATCGAGGAAGGTTCGACCATGGTCCGCATCGGCACCGCGCTGTTCGGGCCGCGCGCGTGAAAAAACTTGTCTTGGTAGGCGGGGGCAACATGGGCGAGGCCCTCGTGGCCGGGTTGGTTCGATCAGGGGCTTGGAAGCCCTCTCAGATCACGGTGTGTGATATCCGTCATGACCAACTGGCGCAGCTGCAGCTGCGGTACAAGGTCCATGCGAGCGCGGATAATCGCTGGGCGGTTCGTGAGGCCGACATCATTCTTTTGGCCGTCAAGCCGCAACACATGAGCCACGTGCTCGAGGAGTTGGGACCGGTCATCCGGCAGACGCAGGTGGTCCTGTCGATCGCGGCGGGAATCACCACACGGTTCATTGAAAAGTTTTTAGCCAAAGGAGTGCCGGTGGTTCGGGTCATGCCCAACACCCCGGCCCTGGTCGGCTTGGGGACGGCGGCGATGGCTCGCGGCCGCTTCGCCAGAGAGGCTCATGAGCAAATCGCGCGCGGAATCATGGAAACGGTAGGGACCGTCATCGCCGTCCCCGAACGCGAGATGGATGCGGTGACCGCGGTCTCCGGATCCGGCCCCGCCTACGTATTTTATGTGGCCCAGGCGATGAAGGAAGCCGGTGTTGCGCTGGGGCTGGCGCCGCATGTGGCGGATAGCCTCGTACGGCAAACGATCAAGGGCGCAGGGGCGTTACTTGCCCAGTCCCACGAGGAAGCCCAGACGCTCCGGCAGCGCGTGACGTCGCCCGGGGGAACGACGGAAGCGGCTTTAAACGTAATGGAAAAAGCGAAGGTCCGTTCGATCTTCTCAAAGGCGCTCCGAAGCGCAGCGGAAAGATCCCGGGAGCTCTCCCGGCAAGCACATTAGGAGGGAAACGAATCGATGATCATTCGTATACGCGTGATTCCAAATGGAGAGGAAAACGAAGTGGTCGGCCGTATCGGCAGCGTCGTCCGTGTGAAGGTGGTCACGCCCGAAGTGAGCGAAATCGCCAACACTGTCCTTATTAATTATCTCGCGGAGTTTTTTGAGGTGCGTTCAAAATCGATTCATATCATGCGCGGCGAGAAGGCGCGCGAAAAAACCGTCCAGATCATCGGCCGTTCCGAGGATGAACTGAAGCGCGTCATGGAGTCCATCCCCTAAAATGCCCCCGCTTTTTCCGAAAACACGAGCCTTCTTATGGAAGAAGGACAAGCTTCTTCTTTTGGATCAGCGGCTCCTCCCGCACCAGGCCAAGTGGGTGACCTGCCGGACTTGGCAGCATGTCGCCAAGGCCATCCGCGACATGGTGGTGCGCGGAGCCCCCGCGATCGGGTGCGTAGCGGCCTACGGTATGGTCCTGGCAGCCAGGCAGAATGCGCTGCCCAAAGCCTTCGATGGCCTTTTAAAAGCGCGGCCTACGGCCGTAAATCTGCGGTGGGCTCTCGATCGTATGCGCCAGGTATCGGACGTGAGCCGGGACTTGGAACGCGAGGCGGTCGCGATTGAAGAAGAAGACCGCCAGGCCAACCGCGCCATGGGGGAGTTCGGGGCGGCCTTTTTGCCTTCAGGTGCGGTCGTATTGACTTACTGCAATACCGGGTCCCTGGCTACGGCCGGCCTCGGGACGGCCCTCGGCGTGATCTGGACGGCCCATCAGAAGGGGAAAATAAATAAAGTAATCGTCTCGGAGACGCGCCCTTACTTGCAGGGCGCGCGGCTGACGGCGTGGGAACTTCAACAGGAGAAAATTCCTTTTGAGCTCATTACGGACAATATGGCCGCCCACTTGATGAAAACTGAGAAAATCGATGGTGTGATTGTCGGGGCAGACCGCATCGCGGCCAACGGCGACACCGCCAATAAGATCGGGACCTACAGTCTCGCGGTGCTGGCGCATCACCATGAGATCCCCTTTTATGTGGCAGCCCCAGTGTCGACCGTGGATCTTCAAACGCCGGCGGGAGACGCTATTCCTATCGAAGAACGGTCTATGAAAGAAGTCACGGAAATTCGCGGGAGGTCGATTGCTCCCCAGAATATCCAGGCGCGGCATCCGGCGTTCGATGTCACCCCGGCCGAGTTCATCACTGCCATCATCACGGATAAAGGCGTGGCCAAGCCGCCCTATGTCGACTCGCTCAGGCAATTCTGTAACAACGTCCCTTTCGCCGTCATATAATCAAACGTTCATGGATTATTCAAAAACCGTAAATTTGCCAATGACCGATTTCCCCATGAAAGCCGATCTCCCGAAGCGGGAGCCGGTGATGCTCGCGCTGTGGGAAAAGGACAAGGTTTATGAGAAGGCTTTGGCGCGGCGCCAAGGCAAAGAGAAATTTATCCTTCACGATGGTCCTCCCTACGCTAACGGCCACCTCCACCTGGGGCATGCGCTGAACAAAATCCTCAAAGACATCATCGTCCGCTACAAGACCATGGCCGGTTATTACGCGCCGTACGTGCCCGGCTGGGACTGCCACGGCCTGCCGATCGAGCTGCAGCTGATGAAGGAGTTGAAAGTCACCGATAAGCATAAGGTGGACCGGACAAAGTTTCGTGAGCAGGCGAGAGCGTTTGCGGAGAAGTTCGTCGACATCCAGCGCCAGGAGTTCAAGCGCATGGGCATTCTGGGAGACTGGGAACATCCCTACCTGACCATGGCGGAAGCGTACAAGAAAACAATCGTCGATACATTTTTAGAACTTGAGAAGAAAGGCTACGTCTACCGGGGCAAAAAGCCCGTGTACTGGTGCTCCACGGACGAAACCGCGCTTGCGGAGGCGGAGGTGGAGTACGAGAACGATCCGGGCCCATCCCTCTACGTGGCTTTCCCGCTGCATTCGCCGCCGAATTTCAACGAGGATGCGGGGGGCCACGGGGATGAAAAGAAGGCTGAACTTTGGACCAGCGGATCCGTTGCCTTTGTGATCTGGACAACGACGCCTTGGACGCTGCCCGCCAATCGCGCGATTGCGGCTCATTCAGACGAGATCTATGTTCTCTTCGAAGAAGCCACGACGAAGAAAAAATACATTGTTGCCTCTAAACGCTTGGAAGAATTTCAAAAGGTTTGCCGTTTCTCCGGGCGAGTGTTGGACCAAACCTCAGGAGATACGTTCAAGGGTGCTTTTGCTCAGCATCCCTGGATCAAAGATCTATATGTGCCAGTTCTCTTGGCGGGATTTGTGGCGATGGATACGGGGACGGGGCTCGTTCATATCGCTCCTGGCCACGGCATGGAAGACTATGCGCTGGGGGTTGCCCACGATATAGAGGTGTATTCTCCCATCGATGACCGGGGCAGCTTCACGGAGGAGGTTCCGGAATGGAGGGGACTACATGTTTTTAAGGCGAATCCACTCATCATTGAATTTCTGAAAGAAAAAGGAGCGCTTCTTCATTCCGAAGAGATCACGCATTCTTACCCGCACTGCTGGCGGTGCCACAAGCCGGTGATTTACCGCGCCACCGAGCAGTGGTTCCTGGATGTTGATAAGAACGGACTCCGCGCCCGGCTTTTGAGTGAGCTCAAGAAGGTGACCTTCTATCCTGAGTTCGGCCGCAACCGGATCACCGGGATGGTAGAAAGCCGGCCGGACTGGTGTTTGTCACGCCAAAGGTTGTGGGGAACGGAAATCCCCGCCTCACCCCAACCCTCTCCCGATGGGAGGGGGCGCAGCGCAGCGACGGGTGAGGCAGAGCCAGACATCTTTGACGTTTGGTTCGAGTCGGGTGTTTCATGGGCGGCTGTTCTCAAGCAGCGCCCAGAGCTGAGCTATCCGGCGGATATGTACCTGGAAGGTTCCGATCAGCATCGCGGCTGGTTCCAGGTTTCCCTGATCCCTTCGGTGGCGCTTCAAGACCAGGCGCCGTTTAAATCCGTCTTGACGCACGGCTTTGTGATGGACGGCGAAGGACGACCGATGTCCAAGTC
>JBGPLV010000108.1:0-6733 GCA_041486625.1 Elusimicrobiota bacterium | reverse complement strand
GTGGCCATCGATAAAACGATCGTCATTAAGACGATCGTATCGATGGTCCAAAGTATTATAGCTGAGTCAGGTATAATGATTGGAATTTCATGAAAAAAGGACTCTTCATTACACTTGAAGGACCGGAAGGCAGCGGGAAAACAACGCACATCAAGCTTTTGGCCGCGCATTTACGGGCGAAAGGCCACCGGGTGCTTGTGACTCGCGAACCCGGGGGCACGGCTTTGGCCGCTGGAATCCGAAAACTACTCCTGGATGGAGGGGATGGACTTTCCCCCATGGCGGAACTGTTCCTTTATGAAGCGGACCGCGCGCAGCACGTTCATGAAACGCTCGCGCCCGCGTTGCGACAGGGTAAAATTGTACTTTGTGACCGCTATACGGATTCGACATTGGCCTACCAAGGTTTCGGGAGGCGGCTGGATATGAAAACCGTGAAGATCTTAAACAGGATTGCATCAGGCGGACTTGCGCCTGATCTCACGATTCTGCTCGATGTCCCCGCGAAGCGCGGGCTGAAGCAGGCCAAACAGAAAAAGAAACGTCATGACCGGTTGGAGCGCGCAGGGCTCGCCTTCCACCAACGGGTGCGCCAAGGATTTTTGCGACTGGCCAAAGAGAAAAAGCGAAGCTTTTGCGTGATCCGACAGCAAGAAGATCCGGAAGAAACCCGGTGATTGGTTCGCGACGCGGTAGATCAATTTTTATGAGCTTTGAATCCATTATTGGGCAGCCCTTCGCCGTAGACCTGTGCCGCCAGTGGCTGAAGCGAAAAACGACGCATCCGCTCCTCTTTTACGGTCCCGAAGGTGTGGGCAAAAAGACGCTGGCTCTTGAAGTGGCCAAAGCCTTGAACGGGTACCAGGGGTTTCACCCCGATGTCCACGTCGTGGATCTGGCCTGGCAAGCCGCGGAACGCAAGGAGACTTTGGAAAAGCAGCAAAATCTCCGCATTGAAACCGTGCTGGAAGAGCGTCGCCGCCTGCTTCAGTCGGCCGGCCAGGGCCCGTGGAAAGTGCTGATATTGGACGACGCTCATCGCTTAACCCCGGATGCGGCCAACGTCCTGCTCAAAATCCTGGAAGAACCCCCAGCCAACACCGCCCTTTTTTTGGTGACGCCGTTCAGAGACCGGCTTTTCGCCACGATCGTCTCGCGGTGCCAGCCCGTGCGCTTCCGTTCGCTAACCGATGAGGAGATGATGCAATGCCTGAACCGCCTTCAAGTGCCCACCGAGGTTCATGCGCAGCTGACGGAGATGGCGCTGGGGTCCCCAGGACGCGCATTACATTTAAGCCGCGATGAGCAGATCGAGGCCGTGAGGGAAGCCGAGAAGCTCTGGCAGTCGCTCGGGAAATTGACGCCGTCGCGCCTTCTCCATGAGGCGGGTGGCCGCTCCAAGTCTTTTAAACCCAATCGCGCGGAGATCGAGCAGCAGATTCATAGTTTGCTCGTGCCGGCCGCGCGCGCCCTTCGCGCTGGAGATATGCGGGCCCGAGAACCCGTTCGATCCATCCAAAGCGCTTTCGCGCAGCTCCGTCAAAACGTGCAACCCGCGCTGGTCTACGATTATCTTTTACTCCGGCTCTCCAAGGAAAGAAAATGAGCCGCTTTTTCATTACAACACCCATTTACTACGTGAACGATGTCCCACACATCGGTCATGCCTATACGACCATCGCGGCCGACGTCCTGGCCCGGTGGTATCGGGGCCACGACCAGGAAGTCTTCTTCCTGACGGGAACAGATGAACACGGGACCAAAATCGCCCAGGCGGCAGCCGCCCACAACAAGGAACCCCAGGCCTACTGCGATGAGATCTCCGCAAAGTTTCAGGAAGCGTGGAAGAATCTCCAGATTACAAACGACGCTTTTATCCGAACGACGTCCCCTGAACATCTACGCGCCGTCCAAGCGTTTCTCAAAGCCCTCTGGGACAAAGGAGTCATCTTCAAAGCGCGCTACCAGGGCAAGTACTGCGTCCAGTGCGAACGGTTCTATGCCGAAGACGAGCTGATTGGCGGCTTGTGTCCCGATCACCGGATCCCACCGGAAACGCAGTCCGAGGACAACTACTTTTTCCGCCTCTCCGAGTACAAGGACGAGCTGCTGGCGGCCATCACGGACGAAAATCACCCGAATCACTTCAAGATCTTCCCGCGTGAACGGCGCAATGAAGTGATCGGCAAGTTGAAGCAGGATGTCAATGACGTCAGCATCTCCCGCGCGACGCTCGCCTGGGGCATTCCGCTTCCTTGGGACCGTTCGCAAACCACCTACGTCTGGGTGGACGCGCTCGTGAACTACTTGACGGCCATCGGCTACCCGGAGGACACGGCGCAGGTCAATCAGTGGTGGCCGGCCGATCTGCACCTGATGGCCAAAGACATTCTCTGGTTCCACGCCATCATCTGGCCGGCGTTACTGATGGCGGCAGGAATCAAAGTCCCGAAAAAGATCTTCGCGCACGGCTTTTTTACCGTGAACGGACAAAAGATGTCCAAGAGTCTCGGCAATGTCGTGCGGCCCGTGGACCTGGCGAAAGAATACGGGGTGGACGGAGCGCGTTATCTTCTCCTGTCGGCATTCCCCTTCGGCTCAGACGGGGACTTTTCCGTTGACACGTTGAAGATGGCGTATAACGCCGCGCTGGCCAACGACTTGGGCAACCTGATCTCCCGCGCGATGACGATGGCTGAGAAGTACTGCGACGGCAAAGTGCCGGAAGGTCAGGGGCGGGACTTGATCGAGGACGTTCTAAAGGATTTGAGCGGCGTCGATGCGTATCTGGAGCATCTGCAATTTAAGGATGCCCTGGTCGCAATATTTACGGGCGTGGACCGCGTCAACCGGTACATCGAGGATAAAGCGCCCTGGAAACTGGCCAAGACGGCCCCGCAGGATGTCGGGCCGGTGATGCGGCAGGTGCTTGTCAGTCTGAAGGCGTTGTCGTTTTATCTGCGCCCCTTCATGCCGGATACAGCACAGACTCTCTGGATGCAGCTCGGCCAGCCCGACTATATAAAGAGCCGCGCGGTGGAGTTTTTTGACAACCCAAAGAGCGTGGATCTTCCCACAGGCCAAGCGATCCGCCGCGGAGCGTCCTACTTCCCTAGAAAGTAATGTTTGTTGATACGCACCTGCACGTCGTCGATTCCAAATTCGATCCGGACCGCGACGCGGTCATTGAGCGGGCAACTCAAGCAGGGGTCACGACCCTGATTGAAATCGCCGAATCTCCCGATACATGGGACGCTGCGGTTCGTTTGACCGAAAAGTATCCTTTCATCTACGCAAGCCTGGGCATCCACCCGCACCACGCGCACGAAGCCGGCCCCGATAAATGGCTGGAGTTGTCCAAAAAGCTTCGCGAACTACTTAAACACCCCAGAGTGGTGACGATCGGCGAGTTCGGGCTGGATTACTTTCGGATGCAAAACACAAAGGAACAACAGGACTATCTATTTCGTCAGCAGCTTGATCTGGCCAAGGAACTTGCCAAATCGGTGGTCATTCATTGCCGGGACGCGCATGAGGACCTCCAAAAGACCCTCTTCGAATATTATCCCGAGTCCTCTTACGCAAGGGCGTGCCCTGAACCGAAGGGGGTCATTCATTGTTTTTCGGGAACCTGGGAGGATGCCCAAGCGTATTTATTTCATGGATTTATGCTCGGCGTGGATGGGCCGGTGACCTACCCCAACAGTAAGCTTCTTAAGGAGAACGTGACGCGCCTCCCCCTGGAACGAATCGTTTTGGAAACGGATGCACCGTATTTGCCGCCGCAGACGCACAGGGGGGAGCGGAACGAACCGTCTCACATTCCCGCCATCGCCGAAGCGGTGGCGACGTTGAAACACCGGTCAACGGAAGACATCGCCCACCACACAACCCGGAATGCTAAAGCGCTATTTCGAATCTAGACCGCACGTCATTCGCATCATCATCCCCCTGGCCTCGCTTCTTTTCCTGTCCGGGGGAAGCCTTTACTACTGGAAATCCACCAGCGTCCGATTGACAGCCGACGGCCAAACTCGCCGCATTTTTACGAGTGCTCATGATCTCAAAGAGTTTTTTGAAAAAGAGCGCATCGCGCTTGGGCCGAGTGACTTTACCACTCCTCCGCTCGACACGCCAATCAGCCACAACACAGCGGTCAAACTAACGCGTGTCGCGATCGAAACCGAGTTGCAGATATCCTCAGGCACTCCCGTTGTGACGTGGCAAACCCGCGACCGCCAAAACTTAAGGCGCGTCCTCGTTCAAAAAGGATACGCCGCTATCGTCACACGGAAGATCCAGATCACCAGGCACGACGGCATAGAAATAAGCCGGGCGACCCTTCTCGAGAAGAAGTCACGCCAGCTTTTCTACTCCCTCACTCTCTTTAACAAGTCAAGCCAACCCGCCAAGACTTATAACCTCTTGAAGTGTAAGAAGCTGAAAATGCGCGCGACCGGTTATTTCGTGGGGGAAAAGACGGTCCCGAGTGATGTGACCTACCTCGGCCACAAACTGCAGCGGGGGCTGGTCGCGGTAGATCCGAAAGTCATTCCCTTGGGAACGCGGCTGTATGTGGAAAGATACGGCTATGCCTACGCCGCCGATACCGGCTCAAGGATCAAAGGACTCCGCATCGATTTGGCCGTTAAAGACAAATACGAAGAAGTCCGTTTCAATCGCTACGGCGTCGCGGTCTATATCCTGGAAAAGGCGAAGAGGTGGTGATGACGATTCGAGGGTGGAATGCGTGATGGGTTCGACTTAGGAACGGCCAAGCATCGAAAGCACCCAGACCTTGTAACGCTCAAGATGTTTCCAGAGCATGTCGACGTCCGAATGGGTATAAATTTCTCCGTTATAGGAAACCGTGTTCTTTTCCTGGATCATTCGCCATAGGTGACTTAAGGCTTTTTCGCCCCGTTCATCGAGCATAATGACCTCCTTCACCAAATCGATCGATGCCATATGGTCATCCCCTTGGCTTTTTACACCCCCGACCTTGATGGTAAGGGCATCGGTGTAGGCGATCGCGGCATGGATGATGAGAACCCCGGCCGCATTCCAGTAATCAAAAGCCTTGGCGGCCTCGGCGCCGGAGTAAAAATTGTCAGCGACCTTCCGATAGTCGTGATGCTTTGACGGGGACACTGTGGCGCGCTTGTTCATGCGCGGCGTCATCCAAGAACCTCGCGAAGCTTCTTCGGAAGCAGATCCAGGCCATCTGAAAGAATATTTTGCATCAATCGATCCTTCTGCCGAACTTTCTTGCGGGCTTCTGCTAATGTCCAGACCGTCGGCGACAAACGAATGCCAAATGTCTTGGTAAAATCGGCGCTATAGCGCGCGGCATTTTGAAGTATCTTGTTCTTGGCGCCGCCTTTCGCGATCAAAAGAACATCAAGATCACTGCCCAAGACGTCTTGCCCTCTGGCCACGCTCCCGAAGAGGGTGATCGCTTCAGCCTCGTGACCGAAGTGTTGAGCGATATCCCGCATGGCTTCTTTAAACAAATCTCTTTCCCCTCTCAAGAGGGGCAGCACAAGGTTCTTCACCAAGCGATTGTCAAAATTAAGGCGAAGGAGCTGCGTTCGCCCGTTCCCTTGCCGATGCACAACTCCCATCGACTCCAAATTTTTAAGAGCGACCGCGCACGCTTGGTGATTCATGCCCGCCTGCCGGGCAATCGCCCGGCCGCTCATCCCTTCGCGGCCATCCTGGAGCGCATGCAAAATGGCGATATGGCTCGAATTAGAAAACAAACGATCGAGAGGGTATTTGGCATGACTAACGATCCTCATAGTGTCTATATTAACAGACAATTGTCTGTTAATCCAGACATATCTTTATGGCCCTAGGATTCGAGGGTGGAATGCGTGATGGGTTCGACGGTGACGCCTTTTTTGGTGAGAAACTGCACGGCCGCTTCCAGCGTCTTGTCATCGGCGGCTTCAAGTTCCAGAACGATCTCGCCCGTTTTCGGGGTGACTTTTGCGCGGCGGATGTTGAAGACCACGTCCAAGGTCTTCGACATCTGATAAATGAGCGGTTCCTTAACGAGGTGGGTGGGATAAATTAGTTCGACTTGTCTTTTTACCATGATCCGCCGGCAATCGCCGGGATGATCGAGATCTCGGCGCCTTCAGCCACCGCGGTTTTAGCGCCGTCCTTAAACCGAATATCTTCGCCGTTCACAAATACGTTGATGAAGCGCCGGATTTGGCCGTTTTCGTCGCAGATGCGTTCCTTCATCCCCGGATAGTTCTTTTCGAGGTTGGACAAGATCTCTTCCACAGTCTTGCCCTGGATGTCGACCACGGGCTGCTCTTTAGTGAGTTTTCGCAGTGGGGCGGGGATGCGGACTTTGGCTGGCATTGGAATCCTCCGAAAGCTTGTCGTAGATCTCGCGGAACTGGGCGATGGACGGCTCGATCACAAAGGGCTTCTTGACCTTGTCAAAAATGACTTCCTGCGTTTTGTAGCCGTTCCCCGTGATGTAGGCGACCGTCACCTCATCGGGTCGTATTCTACCAGAAGCCGCCATCTTCTTCAAAGCGGCCACGGTCACCCCTCCGGCGGTCTCGGTATAGACCCCTTCCGTCTGAGCCAACGTGAAAATACCTTCGATCACCTCGTCATCCGTGACGCTTTCCGCGCATCCGCCCGTCTTCTGGATGATCTTAAGCGCGTAGTAACCATCTGCCGGGTTCCCGATCGCCAAACTTTTGGCTAT
>JBGPLV010000107.1:0-6764 GCA_041486625.1 Elusimicrobiota bacterium | reverse complement strand
TTTTTTCCTCCTTCAACATTGAAGAGGAAATCGGCAAGCTGAGGGGCGCGCGGATCGACCTGCCGTCTGGCGGGTACATCGTGATCCAGGAGGCCGAGTCCCTGTGCGCGATCGACGTGAACACGGGAAAATTCACGGGGAAAAAGTCGCAGGAAGAAACGGTCACCGCGACCAACGTAGAAGCGGCTAAGGAAGTCGCCCGGCAGCTGCGCCTGCGGAACATCGGCGGCATCATCGTCATCGACTTCATCGACATGCGCCACGCGCGCAACCGGCAGAAGGTCATGGAAGTGCTCGCGGACTTTACGCATGATGACCGCGCCAAGATCAAGATCCTCCCGATCACGCGGCTGGGTCTGATCGAGATGACCCGCGAAAGAAAGCGCGAGTCGCTCTTCGCCCTGTTGGGTGAGGAATGCCCGCAATGCCACGCGAGCGGCCGGGTCCTTTCGCGCGAGTCGATGTACATTCGGCTCAAACGCGAGATCATGACCATGACGCATGGCCGTCCCGGGAATCAGATCAAGGTGGCCTTGAGCCCCACGGTGGCCCAGTACTTTGAAGAGCGGCGCCAGCGCCTCGAAAACGTGGTGAAACACAAGTTGGTCATTACGCCCGATTCGACTCTTCCGTGGGAAGAATACCGCATCTTAATTGAATAACGCCCACTCGGCGTTGGCCCCACCTCTTCCGTAGGCCGATTGGCCCACGATTCTTAGCCTTCCGGACTATTCATTCGCCGTTTCAAACCCCCTAGAATAAGTGAGTCCTCGTACGCGCTCGCGCAGGCGTTCGGGATTCTATGCAAAACATAAATCGCTTAGTAGCTCTTCTGCTGGTTCCCTGGCTGATGGTGGACCCTGTCACTGCGTCCGCTTTCAATAATCCCCTCTCCCCTACGTGGGAGAGGGCGTGGCCGCAACGGCCACGGGGTGAGGGGAGCATTTTCCAAGAGCAGGCCCTGCAGCTGCGCGTAATTATGGTACGGGAGGCCCTGGATCGGACTCGCGCGTACGTGCTCCGGCAGACCGCCGCCCAAGCACTACTCGGTTTGTCTGGTTTCCTTGGTTTGAGCTTTAGCATCCCAGACTATGCGCGGATGCCTCTGAATGAGCGCCTTCGCCAGATCCGGCGTAGCCGGGGCATCAATATTGAGCAGGTAAAAGGATTTGATCGGGGCTATCTAAGCCGTCTTGAAAATGGTCACCTTGTGCCGAATTTGAAAACACTTACGAGGTTGGCTAAAACGTACCAGACGCGGAAAGACATTCTTTTGACAGCCATTCCCACTCGGTTCTTCCGCCAATGGCTAAAAATGCTGCGTGATGAGAGAAATCTTGACCGCGATGCCTTTGCGGAACTTTTAGGAATCGCTCCAACCCGCCTGGGGCTTTTAGAGCTAGGGATAATCCAATCTGGTTTGCACGACATGTATTCCTATGCTCTCGCTTCTAATCCTCTTTTTGGCCCATCCCTCTCCGCAGAGAAATCCATGCCGAAATCCAGTCAAGATTCCTTTTTGTTAACTCTCGAAGGCTTGCGGAAAGCACCTGCGGCTTGGCGAGAACTGCAACATTGGCAAAGGCTTCAGGAGAACCTCCAGCCAGGTCATCCCAATAAACCCGTTAAAATTCCGTACCCTCCTGAGCAGTGGATGGAAGTCATCGTGAGAGATTTATCGGCTCTTGAAAAGGCTCAAGAGATTTTAGGCGAACTTACATCTGACTTGAATCAAAAAGAGCTGGCGGCCTTGACGCGGGCGGCCGGATGGCCCAAGGGTTCAAGTCCTGCAGATCTCAGCCGCTATCTCCGACAAGGGTTGCGATTATTTGGATGGACCCTGTCTTTGGCGAGTGATGCGTACGATATCCCCGTGAACCATTTTGCAAGGGAAGCTCACGAAAACGAGCTTTGGACTATAGTCGCCGCCCGCCAACGAGGCCACTATCATGGTGTGCAGTGGGCGAAGAACATCACAGAAGCAGCCAAGCGTTTGGGTGAAGCGAAGGAATCTTTTCAATCTCCAATTCTGCGCTCCATCACGCGGGAGGCCTGGCACCGGCTTCAGGGAAAGAATGATGCGGTTGTAGGGAAAATCGTGCGAGCCCGCCGCGAGAACCTGAAAATGAGAGATGAAACCCTGGCTCGTAGTATAGGGGTTGCCCCAAAAACTATTAATCAAATCGAAAACGGTTCATACTCTGCCCGAAACAGGCCGACGCTTGAAAAATTGGCCTCGGCTCTGGGAACAACTTACGAGGAGCTGTTTGCGCCTTTGGCGCAGGATTTGAAAAAAGAAGAAGAGCTCAAGTTACATCTCTTAACTATGGCGCAGGCAGCGGTTCAAAGAATCAAAGTACGATGGGATAGAGAAAATTGGAACATAACGAGGCTGAGTCGCGAGGGAGGGTTCAGAAGAAAGGCATTTTACGAATTGATCGAGATGGGTGGAACTACGCGGTTCAACCTTTATTGGATTCAAAAGCTATCCAACGCGGGGTTGGAAGTCCGAGACCTGTGGCCCCCGGAGGATTTGATCCATGTCTATTTCAAGGCCCCCGCCCCGGCTCCTGTTTCCGCAGAGGAAGCGGGTCCATCGGAGCACGATACGCTTATGCCTCAAGCCCCGGCCGGTTTGTCGGCAGAGCCGTCGTCCGAAGTACCGGATCGAACAAAGGGACGATCCCGAGGCTCTACGGGTGTCGTTGACTTGGGGGGGATATTTGGGCCGAGCCGGAGCCAACGTCGCCAGCTCACTTTCCAAAACCCACTTGACCCAAGCCATCGGGCGAAGCACCAAAACGGCAGTAACGGGAACATAGCTGAACCCCCTCCCGCCGCCAAGCCACAGGGCGGCAAAAAATTGGGTGGACCATGGTTTGCGGAAAAAGTGCGTGCGGCCCTTCAGGAGGCAGGCGTAAAAAGGAGCCCGGATAAAAAAGAGGATACTAACAGGCAAAAAGTCATTAACTGCGTCTTGGATGGACTTAATGCCCCTGCGCAAATAGCAGAACGTACGGGGATGACTCCCAAAAATGTGTCGCGATGTCTCGCTCGCGTGCTGGAATCGCCAGTGCCCCGTCAGAAGGGAAAGCGCGTTGTCTCCGAGAAAAAGCCTATAGATCCAATAAGGCCCCGCCCGCGCTTTTTTACGGACGCCGAGCGCCTGGCCTCCGCAATCGGAGCCAAGGTGTCCTATACAACGCTTTGGGGGACTTATTCGCTAGGTAACAAGCGAGAGCTAAGGCCCAACAAACAATTGATTGCCGTCATACACCCCGCGGAAGATCGACCTGCCAAAATCATAGGGCTAAGTCCAGGCGGAACTTTGGTTGGAGAAGACAAAGCCGACCTTCTTCCAGGGAAAGGTTATAAATTCCAAGGGGATTTCTGGTTGGACGATCTGCCCTCCATTAAGGATGACCGTGAGGATGACAGTAATAATGTCGGCAAAGACGAAGGCAAAGAATTCAGTTTCCCAATCTTCATTGATATCGACTTGGTTCCGGCACTCATGCGGGCGCTGGGGAAAACCCAATTATTAGAGGACGAAGCATCCAAACCATCTGGCCCCAAGCGGCATCGAGGACTGCCCAAACCGGAAAGTCTACGTGCCGATCAATTCCTCGCTTTTCAATCCGAGGCAACGGAAGACAACCGCTTGGTCGTGGTGGATTTTGTCACCGTTTCCGACATGACGTTGGAAGACCGACGGAAATTCGCCAATGCGTTCCGCCAATGGGATGACTTGATATTTATCGCGCAGCATAATGAATTGCTTCAGTCGATCGGTAAGGCTAATCATGAGTGGCAAGGGAATGAACGTCCGGCTATTCTGCAATCACGGATTGCCATTACGGCGAACGGGGAACCCAAAGGATTCATGATCATGCGCTACGTTCCCGCAGATTCGAAAACATTTGTGGCTCAGATTCTGGAGACCACTTCCATTGATTCAGTTAACGATCTGGGAAAAGAATTTCCTGCTGTTTTGGAAGGCATGTGGCGTTGCGCATCTGAAGAAGGCCTCAAACGAGCCGTTTCTGCCATTGAGTGGATCAAACCGCCGTTGGTGGTCCAGCGTTGGATCGCGAAGGAAGTCCCGCAAGCCACTGTGTCAGACGAAAAGATCATTCTCACCGCCGAACAGGCGCGTGCCCTAAACGCTGCTTTGGCTAACAAGATGCGCGCTTTTTGGGAAACGGAATCCGCCAAATTAGAACAACCCGGTCTGGGCCGCCCACAACACCGAGGGAATCTGATACGTTCTCTCATTCCACTCTTCCTGGTTTTCGGCGGGCTGCTCGGGGACCTTTTCTGGCCGCCTGTCGGGACCGGGCCGATATACATGGGCTCAATGCTGCCCGCGTTCAGTTGGGCCGGTGCATTTAAACTCTTCGCTTTTATTAACCTGCTCGCGATGGCGATCTCAAGTTCGAGCGATCCTACTCCGGATGAGGCGCTGCAGCAAGAGATTGAATTACGAAACGAAGGGATTCTTCGTTGGTTTGCATCGACCGGCCCCGGCATCGAAAAAGTGGTCGATTTCGGAAGCGACAGTGATGGAACATTCCTAAAAAATTACGAGCAAACGAATCCCGGGTCGGCGATCCTTGGCTTTGACACGCTCGAGATGGCTGCCGAGAGCCGAACGCTGTCATCGAGACTAGTTGCCATAACCCACCCACACGTGGTTATTCGAGATGCTCGAGATACAAGGCTTCCGGCTGAATCCGTCGACAAAGTCACGATTAATGGCGTCGATCCAAGAGCCCTTGCCACACTCCTTCCTGAATTTCTGAATGAAGCGCACCGGATCCTCAAACCTGGAGGTCGGATCTATCTCTGCGTTCTGGCGGGGCCCACGAGTCAATCCAGCACGTTTGTAACGGTTGGAGATGCGATGCTCGCGAATGGTTTTTTCATTGAGAATCTGCTTGAGCCTCTGACTGAACATCCGCAGTATCCCCAAGCCACTTTTACGCAAATAGAGACCCGTAGTTTCCTGTCGATCGGGATAAAATCGCTCCACATCTCGGAGACATCAGATGAGAATAAGAAGCATGGACAAGAGTCGGCTCCTGATGAATGGGCGCCCGTCCGGGAGCAGATGAGACGAAGGGATATAACGGCAGGATCTCCCGAGGATTGGGAACGCATTCGTCAAGCGTTCAGGCTCTCTGCCCCGCCCGTAGAGCAAGAGATATCAGGCCCACTTGCAGAACGTGCTCTGCGCATTTTTAAACGATATCTCGAACAGGGCGACATGTCTATTCTCATTAGGAATGTCTTCGGCGAGGACAATGAGGTTTCCAACGACCCCAAATTTCTCCAATGGGGCGAGCGGATCGAAACCTCGGCGCGCCAGAATCATCCGGTCAGCCTGGCATGGCTGCGTGAACACTTCGCGGAGCCAGAGGTCGGTCCCATGCAATCGTATCTTCTGGCCGAAGCACAGGAGGAACAAGAGGTTCTTGACAGGATTATCCAGGGGGGTCGCGGTCAGAAAATTTTATCGATTGGTTCGGGGCGTGGTTATCTGGAAGCGGAGCTTAAAGGCCGTGGCTATGACGTCACTGCGCTGGATGTAGATGAGGGGGAGGCTCAAAAATCTGCCCATCGCGGAGTTCCGAGTCTCGCCGGAGATGCTTACCAGCTTCCATTTCCTGATCCTTCATTTGATCGGATTGTTTTGCCCCATTCTCTTGAAATGATGTGGGATCAACCGCCATTCAGTGAAGCGAAGCGTGTTTTAAGGCCGGAGGGGGAATTAATCATTTGGGTAGATGGAGATCCAAGAACAGAAGATTGGGTGCCGAAATGGCCGGAACGTCTCAAAGAGGCGGGGTTTCAGATTACGGAAGAGCGCTATTTTGATTGGCGCCGTTTAGGCACCACCTGTCTCATCGTGGCTCAAGCGCGTCATGACGCTCCGCCCGCCGCGGGCGCCTCCGCATCTGCGCCCGCGGTATCGCAACCTCAAGGAACAGGAAGCGATGCCGCCCCGGCCAGGACTCAGGTCATCCGCCCGATTTTGGAAACGCTCCAAGCCCCCGCCCGAAAGCTTATTTCGATCCTTCAGCAAAGGTCACAGTGGAGATTCCCGCCCGCCGCCCCAGTCGGTGGCATGCCTACTCGCGATCAGCGTGAGCCCTTTGACAAAATGCTTCAATCACTCACCGCAACCGAAGAAGCCTATCGCCGCTCGGCAATGCCCGAACTCCTGCGAGGACTGCAATTAGACCAGCTCCCCTTTTGGAAAGACAAGATTACAGTGGGCATCGAGAAACCCTACGGAAACTATCTCATATGGAAATTACACGCGCCCAATGGGAGGTATGGCGGAGCATCCGACTGTGTCGTATTTTTGAAGAGGGTTCTTCAGGAAGATACGGATCGTTTTAATCTTGTGTTTTCTCCGCAAGGACAACTGCTGGCTGTATTTCCAGCGTATGAGAAGGCTGTGGAGGGCAAAGGGTCGCATAACTATTTGGATTTCAGACCATACCGGATGCCATTTGGCCGGATGTATCAAGACGTTAAAGAAAAAGATTGGCTAGACCGCATGGAGGAAATCAATCATGACAAGAAATACATTGATGATTATGTGTGGCACCATAAGATGGGAGACAGTTTATGGCTTCCCTTGAAACCTCTGGGCGGTGAAGCCATTTCCATTGTCCATATCAATAAAATGGAGAATGAGCCATCGGTGGACATCGTGCGGCCGGGGCGCCATCCATTCCAATTCATCCAGCCAGAGG
>JBGPLV010000106.1:0-6767 GCA_041486625.1 Elusimicrobiota bacterium | reverse complement strand
CCGCCGGTCTTGGCCGCAACATCTCCATAAACGGGATCGACAGGGGTGCCCTCTTCGTGATGCGTCTTCGCCTGGCCGTCCGAATCTGCCGTGATGGCCCAGCTGGCGGTCATCAGGGTGCAGGCTAGCGTAAAGAAAATCAAAAGAAACGTCCGTTTTGATTTCATGTCGAAAGGATAGCGTTTTGGGAGGGATTATTCCAGGCGGGCAGTTGCTCTGTCCCAACAGATGGCCTACGTTTCAGATTTGGGTCAGACCCCGTAACAATACATGCTCTCGATCCATTAAACTCATATCGGGATATTAGCTTATTCTAAACCCGCTGACCCTGCCTGTCGATCCTCATTAAAAAATGGAAGGGAGGAGGTCAGGCACGTTTCACCTTGGAAATGAGCTCACCAGAGACGCTCGACTCCGTAGTCATCGAAGGCTTTGTCTCCTCCCAGAATCATCAGATGTTCATGGAGGGCTTGGGCGGCAAGCAGCCGATCGAAAGGATCGCGGTGATGGAACGGAAGCTCTTTCAGTTTGTAAACATGCTCCGGATGCAGCGCAAGCAACTCCATGCCCGCATCGGAGACCGCCCGTTGAACGGCTTCGGGCAGGCTCACCGGCAGTTTAACCTTTCCGAGCGACAGCTTGATTTGCAGCTCCCAGAGGCTGACGAGACTCAAGTAAAGCGTATTTCGCCTGTTTAGAAATGCGTGACGAACTTTGGACGGCAAAGAGGTCTTTTCCTGGGCCACGAGCAGGAACGCCTGGGTATCCAGCAGGAACCCGCGGTGCTTCACATGTAATCTCGAAATTCCTTCAAGGGTTTGTCGAAGTCCCGGCTCATCCAGACGCCTTTGCCTAAGAACCCCAGTTTTCGCTTGGGCGGCCTGACAGCGGCCAGCCGCACGACCGGGATGTGCCGCCTGATAATGATGACCTCTTCCCCATGCAGGGCCTTCTGGATCAATTTGGAAAGCTGGCTTTTGGCCTGGTGGACGGTGTAGGTTTTCATGGGTCTAGTTTAGCTAATAAAATTAGCTAAATCAAGGCATTTCTTACGGACGCCTGCCGGGCCTCCTTAAAAAACGGGAGGGAGGGGTCAGGCGCCTTTCATTATGGTGTCCGTTAGGTAGGCAATCCGTTCCTGGAAGCGTAGGAGCTCCACCACTCCTGGAACGAGCCTGTGAAGCCGCTCCCGCTGACGTTTTCATATTGCCAAAGGTGATAGCGGAGCGCTTCGCCGACGGTCTGCGCTGGGACGGGCGTGCCCTTTCCGGGCTCGCCGCGGACGCTGAAATACCGGATGGAATTCCCCCCGCCCTTAAACGTTTCCTCGACCATTTCAAAATGCACCGGGCGCGTGTCCCAAAGCGCCGGCTTGACTTCAGCCAGGAACGTGGGGGCGCTTTGATAACGTGCGCCGAGTTCGAGCCACGCTTTGCTTCCCACCATGGGATCGTCCGAGGCCACGCGGTCAACGATCTGGCGCACCGCGGCGGGCATTGCGGCAAGGGACGGCGCCTGCGAGGCGGATAAATCCAAGCTGCCGGACCAATGCTCTTTGGCGACACGCCACCCCTCTCCCACACGAGCGAGGGATACCTCCCCCTGCATCGCAGCGCCCTCCAAGGTTCCCTTCAGCCGGACGGTCGCCGAATCGCCCGATACGTCGCATGAAACGATGTGCGCGTCGGAGGGCCGCATCTTTTCCAAGAGAGCAAAGGCGAGATCAGCGAGTTGAGCGTTGGCCTCATCGCTCATCCTGGAAATATCCGACGCCGCCTCGGGCGTCATATGGGCCTTCATGGCTTCCTTGTCATGGGCGCGCAAGGCGATGTCGTATGCGCTGAACTCTGCTTGCGCTGCCTGTGCGTCCTTGGCGGCTTTCTCGGCTTTCGCTATGTCTGCGGCATTTTTTCCAGAGCAAGAACTCAATCCAATTCCGACGGCTATCCCGACAAGTGCCACACCCCATCTGGCTTTTCTCATGAATTGATCTCCATAGTCTCCGTTGGGCACCTTTCCGTTACTGATCCCTTCATTGGCTCCGATGGGTGTGACCCCGGGGCCATTACTTCAATTCGACCAGGATGACGTCCGTATCCGTGTCCCCGATATTTTCGCCGATGTGGACATGCGCTTTAAGATAGAGGACCTCTCCCGATTTGACGTCCACGTCCCGCTTCCGGCCATCTGGAAAGATCGAGCGCCGCTTGAATGAGGACGCGGCGGACATGACGTAGTCGGGGTGTGCATGTTGAGATGTTTTCTCCCCCGGCTTATCGCGATACCGGAGTACGCGAACGCGCTCGTTTTCCAAAACCACCGAATACTTATCCCCATCGGTTACTATAGGGTCAGAACTCTTTGATGTGTCTGTCATAGGATCCCTTCAGTCCTTCAAGGATAGCGTTTTGGGAGGGGTTATTCCACCTGCCTGCCGGCAGGCAGGGGCGGGCAGGAAAAATAGAGTGAATAAAAACCCGACTTTTTCCTCTAAGTAAATGGAGGCACCCGGGGTCGACTAAATGGTAAGTCAGCACCCTCTCAAGGTCGCAGATCCAGGTTCGAGCCCTGGCCCCGGGGATGCCTCTTGATTTCACACTCGCTCGGCGCTATATTGGTGTTGAGAGGGTGCACACTAGTCGATCCCAGAAAAGCCCCGATTCATGTCGGGGCTTTTCATTTCCCCCCTCAAAAACGGTCGGTCGGGGGTCAGCGCCGCTCCTTATTTTCTTCGAGGCGGCACCGCCATCGCATGGACGCACGCGATGGCAGGCGCCTTTCCCGCCAGGATTATTCTACTTTTTACCGTCCAGAACCAAAGATTTCGTGAATATTTTTCCCCGATTTTCCTCTAAGTGTATGAAAGGAACGATTGACAAATTGTCAACTATAGTATACTTTTACGAAGCCCACGGGTATTGGGAGGAGATGAAGAGCATCTTATGAGAAAACTTCAAACGCATGATGAGTATCTGACCCAGGCGCTGAAAGACCCGAAAGAGGCGGCTTTATATTTGAACTCGGCGGCCGAGGAGGAGGATCCAGCGCTACTTCTGGTGGCTCTCGCTCAAGTGGCCAAAGCCCACGGGGTCTCCCGGATGGCCAAACGGACAGCCCTGACCCGGATGGGTGTTTACAAGAGCCTATCCAAGCATGGCAACCCGGGGTTAAAAACCTTTATCAAACTTCTGACGGCTTCCGGCCTTCAACTGTCCTTCAAGCCCCTAAAATCCCTCCCCGCTGGCTTTCACGTTTGAACGCTTGATATTGCCTGCACACTGAAGTATTGTTGTTGTACTTTGACGGAGTGGCTACGTTAGTCGACCCAGAAAAGCCCCGAGCCCCGCCAGACAACCGGCGGGCCCGCCTGAAGTGTGGCGGGAATCGGGGCTTTTCATTTCCAGCTTAAAAATCGGGAGGTCGGGGGTCAGGCGCCTAGCCGTTCGATCGGGGTAAGCGGAAGGCAGTAAATGCCAGGTAGCCGGCGATCAGAATCCCCGCCACGCTGAGCCAGGTTGGTGCGGCCCATCCACCGATCACCATATCCCATTTCCGGACCAAGCGCAGCGCGTGCATCAGCGCCACCACCGTAAAGATCGCACCTGATACGCGGACATACGTTTGTTGGTTCATGATGTTTTACCCCCCTTGGAGGAGGATAGCGTTTTGGGAGGGATTATTCCAGGCGAGGCGGCGCGCGGGGCACCCTGCCAGGACTCTGCCAGCACCCTGACATGAAGGAAGAGTTGGCAGAGTAGGGCCAAATGACGAGTTCTAATGAGGAATTTCGCCAATTTTGGCTGATTTACTGGCAGGGTCGTGGCAGACTACCGGCAGAGTAATGGCAGAGTGACGTCTGATTCGCTTAAATGGTAGGTCGGGCGTCGGCATTCGTGGCTTGCTGCGGCACCAAAACCCCACTACGTTTCAGATGGGTGACAGTCATCATGATGTTGTTTACCCGCTACCAGAGATATCGGACTCGAATTGTCGGTTTATCGTGCTTGACGGCCTGGAAGGTCACGTAATCTCCGTATTTCTGCGCGTACCATTTGCGCTCCTTGCGGCTCGCTGGCCTTGCAGATATTATTCGAGTCTCCAGTCCGTTCTGCCTTTTACAGAACCCCACCTGCAGCACCCTTCCAGAGGGACTTACCGAGATAAGATTGAAGCGCCTTTCCATCGCAGTAGAGTGGCGGAGATCGTCAAAATATATCGTTTGCGTTGAGAAGATGCATTCCGCAGCTTCCTTGAATGGCACGCAATGGACAATACGGTTATAGAAGAACTTAAAGCCATTACAAGTGATCAGCATATAACTCACGGGTTACTTGATCTGACATTTGGTTAGGCAATTACTGATCAAGGGGAGGTCAGGTGTTAGACGCCTTTCATGCACTTGAATTTATCTAATAAAACGCCAATAATTACTGAGCGCACTTGCAATAGTTAGATAGCTGTTCAACGCGAGGAAATCACCCTGAAACGATATTTAGATTTTATAGCTTTTCTATGCTTGACGCTAACCGGATGCGCAACCACAGAGCCGTATCGACCGGCCGCATCAACTGCGCGATACGAAGAAATGCTAGCAACATGGAAAGGCAAAGACATTAACGATTTAATTTACCGTTGGGGACCGCCAACATCAACTTTTACAATGCCAAATGCCAACAAAATGTTTACTTATGCCAATATCAAGGTTGGACCTACAGTGACATCCGGAGCATCTTTTGCGCACACGACTTACAACCCTTTGCTTGGTGGATTGACGGGGTCTGAATTTAGAAATTCAGTATCAATAACCCCAGAGTGGGATTGTTACACAACGATAATCGCCAATTCAACAGGAACGATTACTTCTTGGCAGATAAAAGGAAATAACTGCGTCATGGACGTTCCTGCCCAGGAACTAAAAATGAAATTAGACGCGATCAGAGCTTTGAGTGCAACATTAGTGAAAGGGGATCATATCCACATAAATTACTATCACCGCGATGATGGCTCGGAAATGGATGGGCCAAAAGACGCTTATTTTATGAGGTACAACGCATCGCAGGATTCAATCTCAGTTGCTGAAGGCAAACAAGCAATCCGTGTTTTGGGTGAGAAAACCTGTCACTTGGAATATATCGAAAACATTCGAAAATTCTGAGCAACAGAAAAGGCGCCGAGGAGGGCTCTAATGTACAGAGAGAAATTGGAGAAGAAAACCAATTGCGTTTAAAATCCACCCCATCAGCCAAGATAGGTGGTAGATTTTGTTTTTCCATACAATTGGCCCACCAAAACCAACAGTCAGTCCATTGTAACCAGCCCATCCCACTGCAATAGATCCCATAGAATTCAACGCCAAGCCCAATCGATTCATTAAATTATTTCTCCTTATCCACTAAGTTTTATCTCCCGAGATAAATCGTTGACAACTGCACTGAACGATCTTTCCTTCTGCAGCTGAACGATCCTCAAGAATTGCATCGCATTTCCACAACCACTTTGTCTCGTAAGGCTTAAAGAAATCAGAAGAGTCATGATGTGATGGCAGATGACCGCAGGTATTACATGGCCCTTGAAATTGACTAAGCCATTCACGTCGTTTCCTTTGTTCACGATCGCTTAACTTCATAAGGCCTCCGAAAATATTGGAATATCAACCAGGCATCAACGAGGGATATTTTGCATCTTTTTTACGGCAGTTCGTTGGCGAGGGGTGCCGCCTTCGCGGCGAGCGAGCACGTACTGGAGCGGCGGTTGACGCCAGGCCACTTTACTGTTCGCCGAAGGCGAACCGGCGCCGCCGCGACAACGCGCGGAGCGAGCGAGAAGGCGGCACCCTGAGCCATGTTACTTAGCCCTCACCCGTGCGGCGCCCGCCCCCCCACTTACGACCGTGGGGCTGGCGAAGCGCCTGTCTCCCACGTTGGGGAGAGGGGAAGTCATGATGGATCCCGGCTTACGACCTGCCGGGATGACGGCTATGGACTGGGCCCCGACTTTCGTCGGGGTGACGGCAAAGAAAAAGGCCCCGATCCGTGAGGACCGGGGCCTTCTGGTTATTTCTAAGTGTTCACAGATGTACCTGTGCCCTCACCCTTCACCCTCTCCCACCTTCGGCGGGCGAGGGGAGTTCAGGTTTAGTACATCTCTCCGCCGCCCATGCCACCGGGCATTCCGCCGGGCCCTGCCGCGCCCTTCTTCTCCGGAATGTCCGTAATGAGGACTTCCGTGGTGAGAAGGAGGCCGGCGATCGAAGCCGCGTTCTGAAGGGCCGTGCGGACGACTTTCGCCGGGTCCACAACACCCTGCTTCAGAAGGTCGCCGTACTCCACCGTCTCGGCGTTCAAGCCGTAGTTGGGGTCCTTTTGCGCGCGGACCTTGTCCACGACGACCGAACCCTCCACGCCGGCGTTTTCCGCGATCTGGCGAATGGGTTGTTCCAGAGCCTTGCGGACGATGTTGATGCCGGTTTGCTCATCGGCGTCGCCGCCCTTTAAGCTCGCCAAGGCGTCGGCCGCGCGCAAGAGCGTCACGCCGCCGCCTGCCACAATGCCTTCTTCCACGCCCGCGCGGGTCGCGTGCATGGCGTCTTCCACCTTATACTTTTTCGCCTTCATTTCCGTTTCGGTGGCCGCGCCGGCTTTGATCAGCGCCACGCCGCCCGAAAGCTTGGCCAGGCGTTCTTCCAATTTTTCCTTGTCGTAATCGGAGGTCGTGTCCTCGATCTGCTTTTTGATCTGGGCTACACGCTTCTCGACGTCTTTCTTGTT
>JBGPLV010000105.1:0-6775 GCA_041486625.1 Elusimicrobiota bacterium | reverse complement strand
TTCGGGTTTGGGAATCTCCTGCAGGCTGGAGAATTTGGCTTGGATGGCGGCGAGGAGCTCCTGATTGGTCATGAAACGACAATCTCGGCTTTCTTTTTAGCCGCCGCGAGCATGCTGTGGGCCATAATCTTCTTTTGAAGCGCTAGGACCCCCTGCTGCAACGCTTCCGGCCGTGGTGGGCAACCGGGGACGTAGACATCCACCGGGATCACCTTGTCCACGCCCTTGCAAACGGAGTACGCATCGTAATAAGGCCCGCCCGAGTTGGAACAAGATCCCATGGAGATCACGTAGCGCGGCTCCGGCATCTGGTGGTAAAGAAGTTCGATACGCGGGGCCATTTTCTTGGTGACCGTTCCGGCGATGATCATGAGATCGGCCTGGCGCGGGGTCGGGCGCGGGATGACGCCGAGGCGGTCAAAATCGTATTTGCTGGCATAGGAAGCCATCATCTCGATGGCGCAGCACGCCAGCCCGAACGTGAGGGGCCAGATGCTCGACTTCTGCGCCCAGTTGATCACATAGTCGGCGGTGGTCAGGACAAACGTGCCCATCGGAAACTTCTCTACGATGAGTGGTCCTTTATCCAGTAAGATTCCCATCTATCGCTCCCACTTCAGCGCGCCTCGGCGCCACGTGTAAATCAACCCGAAGAAAAGCACGCCGATGAAGACGAGCATGCTGCCGAACCCGGCCCATCCCAGGCTCCTAAAGATGATGGCCCAGGGATAGAGGTAGAGGGATTCGATATCAAAAATGACAAAAAGCAGCGCGAAAATATAGAAATTGATGTCCATCGGTACATAAGGGGTGCCGATCGGTTCCATGCCGCACTCATAGGCGATTTTTTGACGCTCATCATTCGACCGGTAACGAAGGAGTGGAGCAAGGACAAGAAGGTTCGCAATGGCGAACCCCGCGCCGAAAAGGACAAAGAGAAGGACGTGGCCGTACTGAGCTAACATTTTTTTGTTCCCTCAAATAATTGTACCACGCCGAATGAGAACGGCGTATGCCGGACCTCGGAGAACCCGGCGTTCTCGAGCAGCTCCGTCACCTGGCTTGGTTCGTAAAACTCACGGATGGTGTTTTCGAGATATCCTTTTGGCCAGCGCTCGCCGCAGACCCATTGGCCGATCAAGGGAACCCCAAAACTCAAATGCATCCGGTGTCCCCAGCGCGAGAGCGCGGAAGTCGGCCGGCCGAAATCCATGTGCAAAACCTTACCGCTGCTCCGGAGCACACGGAAATTTTCCGCAAAAACTGCTTCAAGACAGCCGCAAAGATTGCGCAGCCCAAAGGCCGAGGTGACGCACTCGAATGACCGGTCGGAGAAGGGCAGCTTGTCGGCCGAGCCGTTCATCCATCTTATACGACCTGCCGTATCTTTCTCCCGGGCTTTGGCGAGCATGCGTTCCGAGAAATCAAGACCGACTACTGCATGCCCCGCTAGGGCGGCCAGAAAAGCGACATCCCCCGTTCCCGTGGCGATGTCCAGCACCTTCGCACCCTCGGGGACGCGCCGGATGAGCGCGCGACGCCAATGCTGATGCAGCCCCAGGCTGGCCCAGGCGTTAAAGCGATCGTAATCCGATTCTATACGATCAAACATCGACCGGATGCCGGTCGATGGCACAGAAACGGCAGGAGGCACGGAGTCTCTCGGGTTGTTACTGGAGGTCTTCGGCTCCGAGGGTCTTCTTAGAGGCATCGGCTTTTACCTTGTCCACGGAAGCCTGAATGATCTGTGAAATGCGGCTGGAAAGCGCGTTAATATAGTCAACGCCGGTCCGTAGGCCTGCTTCTTTCACCATTTTCTTAACCTTGCTGACGACAACCAGTGTTTCTGCCATAGTTCGATCCTCCATGATGGATTAGTAGTACGCGGTAAGCTGATTATAGCGGCAAAATATAGCCTACAATGCGGTTATTGTCAAATTGATGAGGCTGAAAGCTCTGTTTCCACAAAGGGTTTACCGTCCTCTTCGCGCCACCAGGCCTTGGCTTCCTTAAACTTTCCCCCATGAACGGAGGCGATGACGTTGATCCAGCCGGAGAGCATCGGCTGGTTTTCATCCGTCTTGCTCGGGCGCGGAGGATGGTCGGGGTGAGTGTGATAGAGGCCCACGACGTCCAGCTTTTCTTTCTCGGCCGCCCGCTGGGCTTCCATGAATTCCTTGGGAGAAAAGGTGAAATCGAAGCGGCCGCGGCCTTCCTCGCGTAGCATGTTCTTAAGCGTCACGACCTGGGTGGCGGTCTTGTCTTTGGCATAGGGGCCTAAGAGCAATCCGCAGCCCTCAAAGGGATAAGCCGCTTCCGCGAGCTGCTGAAGTCTTTTCCAGGATTCCAAAGTGAATCGAATGGCAGGGGGCATCGTTTATTTGCTTTCCTGCTTTTCCCAAAAAGACAGGACTTCATCCCAGAATTGGCTGCGCAAGTACCGGTCGCCGCGATCCGGAAGCACCGTCACGACAACCCCCTTCTTTAAACCCTGGGCAACTTCAAAGGCTCCCTGAAGCGCGGCTCCGCCGGAAAACCCGATGAGCAGACCCTCCTCGCGGGCCACGCGGCACACCATCTCATAGGCATCTTCCGTGTAGACGGCGATTTTCCGGTTATGGACCGTGGGATCATAGATCCCGGGCACAATCGAGCTTTCCATATGCTTCAGGCCTTCGAGGCCGTGAAGAGCGCCCGCCGGCTCGACCGCGATGACCTCAATTTTCGGGTTGAGCTCTTTAAGCCTACGACCTGTTCCCATCAGCGTGCCGGATGTACCGATTCCGGCGACAAAGTGCGTAATCTTACCGGCCGTCTGTTTCCAGATCTCCATCGCCGTCGTCTGGTAGTGTGCTTTCCAGTTGTTGGGGTTGTTGTATTGGTCGGGCATAAAATAGCGTTTGGGAAACTTTCGCAGCCGCGCCTGAGCTTCCATAATGGCTCCATCGGACCCTTCCAGAGCGTCAGTCAATATGACGCGGGCCCCGAATGTCTCCGCGATGCGGCGTTTCTCGCCCGCATTCTCGGGGATGACCAACTCCACCTGGTAACCCAGCGCGGCCCCAATCATCGCGTAAGCGACCCCTGTGTTACCCGATGAAGAATCGAGAATGACCTTATCTCGGCTGAGCTTCTTCTCGCGAATCCCCTCCTTAATCATATTCCAGGCGGCGCGATCTTTGACGCTACCCCCCGGGTTGCAAAACTCGGCCTTGGCGAGAATTTCCACTTTATTATTATCCCCGAGCCAATGAGCCAGACGGTCCAAGCGCATGAGCGGCGTGTTGCCGATCAGATCGATAACGGTAGATCCCAGCTTCACCGAACAATTTCTCCTTCAGAAATCGAGACTATTTTTCGTCGAGATTCTATCATGATCGCTCCGGAAGCGTCTACGCCGCGAGCTCTACCTTTGAGCATTCCTTCGGCGGTGCTTACTTGGACGGCCTTATCGGGAGCGAAGTAACTGGACCAATATTGGCGGCGGAACGGGTCGAACCCATCTCTCTGGTACTGAGCGTAGGCGTCGCGGAATATCCTTAGAAACGTCTCAAGATAAGCGGCCCGGGAACCCACCATACCCGTTACACCGTATAGGGAAACAGCGTGCGAAGCGAGCTCCTTTGGAATCGTATTGTTGACATTGAGCCCGACACCGATCACAACCCACTCCGTCCTGTCCATCTGGCCGGACATCTCGGTCAGGATGCCTGCGCATTTTTTCCAACTTCCATGCTTCCCAATAAGAAGATCATTCGGCCATTTTAGCCTCGCGGCAATCCCACTCACGCTTTCGACGGCTTGTTGTAAAGCCAACCCCGCGATGAGCGTCAGCGGCGGCACGCGGGAAGCGGGAAGCCTCGGCCGCAGTAATAAGGAAACCCATAGGCCGCCGTAGCTGGATTCCCAGCTCCGGTCAAGCCGACCGCGCCCTTTGGTCTGGGTTTCGGCGATCCAGACGTGTCCTTCCGGCAGCCCGGCCGCGGCTCCGGCTTTCGCTAGAGTCTGCGTCGATGTCGTACTTAGAAAATAGTGGGGAGTGACCCAGCGAGAAGGGCGAAAACGGACCAAGGAACTGTCGAACGGCGCCTGCAGCCGGTAACCCTGGCGACCAGTGCTTTCGATGGGGATTCCGGCGTTTTTCAACGACTGTATTTGCTTCCATACGGCCGTCCGAGAGACGCCGATGCGACGCGCTAAGACCTCCCCCGAGAGCGCAAGACCGGGTCTGCCGTCAAAGGCTTCGAGCAGCTTAATGCGGGTAGACATGCGTGATATCGAGGCTGCAGTCGAAGGTAGGAACGGAATGCGTCAGACGGCCCATGGAGATTCGGTCAACGCCAAGTCGGCTGAGCCGACGGAGATCTTGAGGACGGACACCCCCGGAGATCTCGATCTTTGTCTCCGGTAATTTCTCTCGAACGGTTCTGACCATCTTCCGGAGTTTCTTGATCGGGACATTATCGAGCAAAATGAGCTGCGGCTTTAGGCGAAGAACTTCTTTGAGATCTCGATCGTTTTGGATCTCAACTTGGAGGGAAAGGGAGGGTTTTCTGTGCAAAACCCGCGCCGCTTTAGGGACCCAGTCGCTGCCTGCTAAACGGTTTATTTTTAAGTGATTATCCTTGATCAGAATGGCATCGGATAACGAAAACCGATGATTGGTCCCCCCGCCGCATTTCACGGCATATTTCTGAAGGTCTCTCCATCCTGGCAAGGTCTTACGAGTGTCATAGAGGTGTGTCCGAGTCCCCTCGACCTTTGTCACCATCGCTTGAGTGAACGTTGCAATGCCCGATAGATGCTGCAGAGCGTTAAGCGCAGGACGCTCCGCGGACAAGATGGATCGAGCCCTTCCCTTGATTGTCGCCAGGCGCTGTCCCGACCGGACATAAGCGCCATCCAAAACAGTCGGTTTGAATTGGATTGATGAATCCAGAGCCTGAAGAAACTTCTTCGCTAGAGGAAGCCCCGCGACCACTCCCGTTTGCTTGGCCACAATCATAGCTTCGATCCGCCAGGCCGGATCGATCAGGATGCGCGTTGTAATATCGCTTCGCGCGCTGTCTTCGTGAAGGGCCAGTTGTATGAGTTTTTGAATGGCAGGACCGTTCCAATCCATGCCCAATACAATAACAGATTAAGAATCAGGTAGGTTTAGCTCTTTTTCATGAAGACAAACGGAAGATAAGCGATTCTATCATCGGGATAGACGATCTTGCAGATGTAGTCGCCCGTCTGTACCGTTTGTCCCGCGAAGTCGTCGCCGTTCCAACGAATCGGAGACGGGACTTCTCCCGCGCTTTTTTTCCAGATGGCGCGCCCCGACCGGTCAAGGATCGCCACCTCGGTCGCCGCCGGGTCAAATTCGAGCCCGACATTGCCGATGCGCCGGAAAGGTTTCGTTTCGCGATGAGGCAGGTTGTTCATAACGTTCCTCCAAGACCTACTTATACCCGAATATGGCTATTTTCAATGGTTTTTTCGATGAAAATAAACATATCTAGTTATAGATGCAAAAAAATTGCTTAAATAAAGGGGTGTAAATGGATGTTTTTTATTGTTTTTACAACTAAAGAATAGTTATTGCAGACCCAAAAAACTCCTGTTAGACTCAGCGCGAAGTAGACAGAGTTTTCGCGGCAGAATGAGAGAGGAGTGAGTCAATGAATCCATCGGTTTTGATCGTTGAAGACGACCCGGAAGTGCGAAGCTTGGTCGAATATACCTTGGCCAAGGAAAAATTTAAGGTGCATACGGCTGAAAACGGTAAGCAGGCATTGGAGATCTTAGACAGCCTGGTGCCGGACGTTATCACTCTCGACCTCATGCTGCCGGACATTCACGGCTTGGAATGCTGTAAAAAACTGCGTGCCGATCCGCGTTTTCAATCCGTTTCGATTCTTATGCTGACCGCGCTCGACAGCCTGGATGACATTGTCCGGGGCTTCGAGACGGGCGCCGATGACTACCTGGTCAAGCCCTTCCAACTCCCGGAACTGGTCGCGCGCATTAAAGCCCTCCTCCGCCGCCGTCATGTCGGGCGGTCCGAGCGAATGGTCGCGATGTCTGGCAATACAACGGTCGATTTGGCTCATCACCGCGTCATAATCAATGGCCAGGCCATGGATAACCTGACTTATAAGGAGATGGAACTTCTCTTTGTCCTTCTCCGGCGCAGCCCCAAGGTGGTTCGCCGTACTTACCTTCTTCAAAGACTCTGGGGACGGCAGGACAGCCGGGCTCTGGACGTCCATATCTTGCATCTGAGGCAAAAACTGGGACCCAAGGCAGGGGAGCAAATCCTCACCGTGCCCGGGCAGGGATACAAATTCGTCCCGATGTTGTTTTCCCAGGAGAACGCACCACCGGCGCCGCCGCCTTCCGCGACTTCGGCTTCCGCGGCTTAAACCCAATACAACACGTCATTCCCGCGGTAGTAAGCGGGAATCCATAAATGGACATGATGGATCCCCGACTACGTCCTCGGGGATGACGACTTTTAGGCTTTAGGTTTATTGGCGAGAAGAGTGTTGATCTCTTCCACCAGGAAGGTCAAATCGCAAGGCTTTGTGACAAAACGATCGGCTCCGAGCTGAGCGCCCTTTCGCTGATCAGACGTTTGGGCATACGCGGTCAGAATAATGATAGGGATGTTCTTCGTTTTGTCGTCCTTGGCGGCAGCCGACTTTTGGTTGTCGATTATTTTGAGACTGATTTCATTTCCGGTGGCATTCGCAATTTCTTCGGTTTTTTCAATGAAACTCACCTCGCT
>JBGPLV010000104.1:0-6837 GCA_041486625.1 Elusimicrobiota bacterium | reverse complement strand
CGTTGTCCCCTTCCACAATTTTGAGAGTGACGCGGACCTGATCGCCGACGCGAAAGGAGGGAAGATTCTTCTTCAGATGGTCCTGCTCAACGCTATCGATTGTGACTTTCATCGCTTTCTCCTTACGGACACCCCTCGAACCAAATCCGGCCGTTTCTTCCGTGTGACCGCGCGGGCCTGCGCGGACCGCCACTCTCGTATCGCCCGGTGATCCCCGGAGAGTAGCACGGAGGGCACTTTTTGGCCTTTCCAAACGGCAGGACGCGTATACTGCGGGTAATCCAGCCGACCATCCTGAAACGATTCCTCCGCAAGTGACCCGGGCTCCTTCACGACACCCGGCACGAGACGCATCACCGTATCGGATAAAACCATCGCCGGGAGCTCGCCGCCGGTGAGCACGTAATCGCCGATCGAGATTTCCTCGTCAATCCAGCGCATCGCCCGTTCATCGATCCCCTCATAGTGGCCGCAGAGAAGAAGGATCCATGGCCGCTGCGACAGCGCTCCTGCGCGCGCTTGCGTAAGCACCCGCCCCTGAGGGGAGAGGTAGATTACGTGAGGCTTCGCTTTTTTCCCAAAGAACTTGACTCCTTCGACACAAATCGCCTTCAGAGCCCGAAAAATGGGTTCGGCCTGGATGACCATCCCGGGCCCGCCGCCGAATGGTCTGTCATCTACCGTGCGGTGACGGTCTTCGGCGGACCAATCCCGCAGGTTGTGAATCCTGACCTCTACCACACCGCGTTCGCGCGCGCGACCCAAGAGGCTTTCCGACATGGGCCCCTCGAACATCGCCGGGAAAAGCGTCACGATATCCAGACGTTTCAGATGCTCGTGTTTGGGGGACGTAGGGTCCTCTGACCCTTAGGCGGTGATCCGCTTCCAGGCTCCGGATGCGACGAGTAAGTTTTTGACCGTTTCACTAGGAAGCGCGCCTTTTCCATGCCAATACTTCACCCGCGCTTCATTGAAATTCAATTTATCTTTCTCTAGCCGGGGGTTGTAATATCCCAAGGATTCGATAGGACGGCCATCGCGCTTCGCCGCGCGGTCAACCGCCACCAACCGATAATGCGCCTGGCCGGGCTTTCCTTCACGTTGAAAACGTATTTTTACCATCGGGGCGTTATTGTATCAGTTTTTCTAGATCCCGAAACGCCTGAGCGGGGTCCGGAGCACCAAACACGGCACTACCGGCCACAAGCGAGGTAGCCCCGGACTGGGCGGCCAAAACGGCCGTTTTCTTGTTGATGCCGCCGTCTACCTGGAGTTCGCAGCGAAGATGCTCTTCGTCGATGCGTTTTCGAAGCTTACGCACCTTATCAAGCATCTCGGGCATAAAGGCCTGCCCGCCAAACCCGGGCTCGACCGTCATCACCAGAGCGTAATCAAGTTCCTTGAGGATGGAGAATAGAACGTCAGCCGGGGTCTTGGGCCGAAGGGCCATCCCGGCCTTTATCCCCAGTTTTTTAATCTCTCGGATCACACTTTGGGCATCCGGGCAGGCTTCCCAGTGAACCGTCAATAGATTCGACCCGGCCTTGGCAAAGGGAACCAGAAACTTGAGCGGGTTTTCGATCATGAGGTGAATGTCCAAAAATATCGATGTTTCCTTGCGCAGACACTCAATCACCACCGGCCCCACCGTAATATTGGGGACGAAGTGGCCGTCCATCACGTCAATCTGGACCGACTCCGCGCCGGCCTCCTGAATGAGTTTTACATCCCGCGACAGGTAGGCGAAATTGGCGGAAAGGGCCGACGGAACGATACGCCGCTTGAGTTTTGTCATGGAGGCATTCATTGCAGCTGATGTTCTTCGACCATCACCGCGTTTACAAAGATACGCGCGCGGGCATGGCCCTTCGGCTGCACACGGATGTCGACTTTGCTGCCTGGGGACTGAGATTTGCGGAAGACCTCCCGCTCACCCGTTTCATCGATGACGGATACCCGTATATCCCTATCACTTGCTCCCTGCGGAACTTCATAATAGATCCGCAATCCTTGCCCCTCTCCCGCCGAAGAAGTCCCGGGACGGTTCACCACAAGCGTCAATGTGTCTCCCGGATGAATCGGAGTATCCCCCGTGGGCGACTGCATGAGAATTTCCCCATCAGTTTTGCTGATGTCCGCTTCTTCCCGCGTCGAGACCGACATCTGGTGAGTCCCCGTCCAGTCTTTTGCCTTGGATAGATTCTCTCCCACAAAATCGGGGACCAAAAGAACATCGGCGGCCGGGGGACCATCGGAGAGAACAAGGTTCACAAGTCCGTTTTTGGCGACGATCGCGCCCGCAGGGGGATCAGTGGTCATCACTTGGTCTTTCGCAAACTTGAGAGAGGGCCGGTGCTCGATTTCCCCGACGCCCAGTCCCAAGTTCTGAAGCGAGGTCTGCGTATTCCGGAGCGGCTGTCCGACGAGATTGGGAACAAAGAGCGTTTCGCCGCCCTGGCTGACCGTGACTCGGATGATGCGTCCTTCCCGCACCGACATCCCCGCCGCCGGCGTCTGTCGCACGATCGCTCCCGCCGGAAAACGCTTGTCAAACTGTTCTCCTTCTTTTTCCAGTCCTAGACCGAGCGGGGCCAATATATTTAGCGCATCATTGACGGCTTTGGCCGACAAATCCGGCACCAGAACCACCTTCCGGCTATGAATCGCCGCGCCGACCGCCCAATCAAAGGAAAGATAGGCCGCCACGAGAGCCGTCCCCAACGCCACGTACGGAAGCAATCTTCTAAACATTTCGCGTTATTATAACAGGTCGAGCGGTCGTGCCCCTACCCCGCGCGCCCAAGCTGGCCGCAGGCCGAGCCGATATCCAACCCCTTGGGTTTGCGAATGAACACGGGCACGCCGCGCTCGCGTAGCCAGTTCTGGAATCGCAAAACCGACGGCAGAGGCGGCCGCTCATAGGGCAAGCCTGGAACGGGGTTGTAGGGGATGAGATTTACTTTGTGCGGGAACCCTTTAATGAGGTAGGCCAATCGATTCGCGTCCATCTCGAAGTCATTCACTTGATCCAAGAGAATATACTCGAAAGTGATGGGGGCTTTGGTTTTGTTCGCGTAGTATTTGGCGGCTTTAATGAGTTGGCGCACACCGAACTTCCCCGACACCGGCATGATTTTGACGCGCAGATCATCGCGCACGGCGTGCAGGGAAATGGCGAGCTTCACCTTTACTTGGTCGTCCGCCAACCGGATGATCTGAGGGATCAGGCCGGAGGTCGAAAGTGTGATGCGTGAAGGACTCATCCCAAGGCCCACCGATGAGGTGATCCAGCGGATGGCCTGCACCACCTGGGTATAGTTGGCCAGGGGCTCCCCCATCCCCATGAACAGGAGGTTGGTTGGCGCCCGGTTTTGATCCTTTCTGATGAGGAGGATCTGGTCTAGAATTTCCGCGGCGCTTAACTGCCGCTTAAAGGGAACGAGCCCGGACGCGCAAAACTGACACCGATAGGCGCAGCCGACTTGGGTCGAGAGACATAAAGACAACCGATCCTGATCCGGCAGAAAGACGGTGGATACCGTGTCATGGTCGTGCGCTTCAAAGTAATAGCGGATCGTCCCGTCGATACGGGACTCCTCTTTCCGGCGGATGCGCAAGGGATGCAGACGGTAACGCTCACTGAGCGCCGCGCGCAAGGCGGCGGGCAGGTCAGACATCTCTTCAAAACTTCCCGCGTCTCGGTTAAAGAACCAGTCATAAATCTGCTTGGCCCGGAAAGCGCCCTGAGAATGTGTCTTGAGAAACTCAAGGAGCGTATCGGCAGGGGTGTCGAGAAATGTTTTATGGGTATCGCGCGCCGTCATCATCAGGACATGAAGTAGCGCAGCGTTCGGATGAGTGTGTCCAATATCCAGTAGAGCGTGAAATAGCTAAGAATGCTCCCCAAAATCATCCAGGCATAGCCCGCGCGCCGCCGCAGACCCAGCCCGTAGGCGAGAAAAGTCGCCGACCACATGCCGCCGCCCAGAGTCGGCATTGCCGCTACCAGCATCACACCCATCCCTCCCAAAGGCATCGCCCACTTGCCCAAAGCGGACTTGGACCAGTCGCGGTTGATCACATTTTTCACCGCGGGCATCCGGTCTAGGAGCGAAGACCCATGCTCGTAGAGCCGGTAATAAAAAGGGATCTGGATAATATCGAGGAAAAGGAGGAGCCCTAGGAGTAAGGTCGCCGGCACTTGGAACCAGAGCCCAAACCCGACCGCCAGGATGCGATTCGTCAGGATCGAAACGAGCGCGACGAGCGACGTGGCGAGTGGTAGACTCAATAGATGACTTGGGGCGTCTTGTAGGAAGAAGTGGCGCCTGTCGCCATAGCCTCCAACCGCTTGATGCGCTCGGCCGTCGGAGGGTGGGTCGAGAAAAGCGCCATGAGTCCTTCACCTTTCAAGGGGTTACAGATGAATAGATGCGCGGTGGCAGGATTGGTGCTCAAGGGAACGCGCGCATGGGCATTGCCTGCGGAAATCTTGGACAGCGCGCTCGCCAGACTCAAAGGGTCCCCAGTCAACAGCGCCCCTCCTTTGTCCGCATCATACTCGCGGCTTCGGGAGATGGCGAGCTGAATTAACGTGGCGGCCAAGGGAGCCACGATCATGACGATCAGAAGCTCAAGCCCGCCTCCGCGTTCTTCGCGGTCACGTCCGCCTCCAAACATCGCTCCCCACCAGGCCAGCTGCCGAAGCATCATAATCGCACCCGCCAGGGTGGCCGCCACGGTGGAAATCAAGATATCCCGATGAATAACGTGGGAAAGCTCATGTCCGAGAACACCCTCCAGCTCATGCTCATTCAGCATGTCGATAATTCCCGTCGTCGCCGCGATGGCGGCGTGCTGTGGATTACGCCCCGTGGCAAAAGCGTTCGGAACGGGGGAATCGATCAGATACACTCGCGGCATCGGAATATTCGCTTTATGCGCGAGCCGGCGGGCAATTCGGACGAGACCCGTATCATCCGTCTCGGGAACCTGCTTGGCGCCGTACATCGCGAGCACCATCTTGTCCGAGAACCAGTAAGAAAAGAGATTCATGGCGCAGGCCAGCACAAAGGCGTATTCCATACCCGCGCGCCCGCCCATGGCCCTTCCAATAAATAGGAAGAGGGCCATTAAGCCGACCATCAAAAGAAACGTTTTTAAGTAATTCATAAAATCACCTTATTTTATCGCCTTGTTTTAATCGCGCCCCTTGCCACCAGCTCCAGGCCGACATCGGTTTTTTACCTTCAGGTTGAACTTGAATCAGGGCGAGGGAGTTCTTCCCACATTTTACTACGGGACCTTCCTTATTCACAAGGCGTATGACTGTGCCTGGACTCGCTTTTTCCGCCTCATAGACCGGCTTAGCCTTCAAAATCTTGAGGTGACCGGCATGCGTGCCGGGCCAGGGAGTCATGCCGCGCAATTGATTCGAGATCGACTCAGCCGGTTGGGTCCAATCCACCTGCCCGTCTTCTTTCTTGAGGGTCGGGGCTTTGCTGGGCACTCCCGCCTGGGATTGCCGAATGATCTGGCCCTTCTCAATCAACGCGATCGCCTCTTCAAGAAGAGTAACGCCGAGTTCCACTAATTTGTTCCTTAAGGATTCGGCATCATCCTCGGGCTGAATGGCAAGTTTCTTCTGCAAAAAGATCGGCCCCGTATCCATCCCTTCATCGAGCCAGAAGAGGGTCACGCCAGTTTCTGTTTCTCCGTTGATCAAAGCCCATTGGATGGGGGCCGCCCCGCGGTACTTCGGCAACAGCGAAAAGTGGACGTTCAAGAAACCAAGTTTGGGAATAGAAAGAACTTCTTTAGGCAGCAGCTTTCCATAGGCGACGACAATGCCCACTTCAGCGTTCAAGGATCGAATCTGTTCCGCCACCTCAGTATTCTTAAGGGTCTCAGGCTGCAGAACGGGGAGTGCAAGTTTTTGTGCGGCGACCTTGACCTCCGGTGCCTTGAGCGCATAGCCGCGCCCCGCCGGCTGATCCGGTGCTGTCATGACAGCCGTGACTTTCGTTTTTTGTTGAAGTCGTTCAAGAAACGGAACGGCCAGAGCAGGTGTACCGAGAAAAATTGTCGTCGTCATCTGACGACTATTGTAGCCTAGAAGAGACCTTGTTTGCGGCGGCGTTCGATGTCACGTTTGACACGCAGGCGAGAGACGAGCGGCAGGTGATCGATGTAAAGCTTTCCGTTCAAATGATCAATTTCATGCTGAAGGCACCGGGCCATGAGGCCTTCGACATCGATCACCACAGGGAGCCCATGTTCATTAAGCGCGCGCACGCGCACTTTCGCCGCGCGTTTGATCTTGGAGGCAAACCCGGGGATCGAAAGACAGCCCTCTTCCTCATAAATCGTTCCGGAACGCTCCTCAATCACAGGATTGATGATCACCGTCGGATGTCTTTGACCGCCCGGTTGAATATCAATGACCGCAAAGCACTTGGAGAGTCCCACCTGATTGGCGGCCAGGCCGATCCCCGGCGCGGCGTACATCGTGCGGAACATGTCTCCGATGATATGCAGCAATTCATCGTCGATCTGCGGGACTGCCGCCGTTTTCTTCCGGAGAACGGCATCGCCATATTTCACGATGGGCATGAGAGACATGAACGTTTTTGGGCTAGCGCGGCTTCTCGGAAGGCAAGACAAGCGCCCCGCGGTGAGACAACGCGACCGCCGCGATCACCACGAGACCCGAAATGGTCACGATCGTCCAGCGCCAAAAACCCGAGATCTGATGCAGAGTGAAAGGAACAATGAGAATAGCGACTAAGTTCATCACTTTGATCAAAGGGTTCAAAGACGGGCCGGCGGTGTCCTTAT
>JBGPLV010000103.1:0-6974 GCA_041486625.1 Elusimicrobiota bacterium | reverse complement strand
CCGCTTTGACGCCTACCATAAAGACGTTCAGGGATGATTGAACGGTGCTTTGGCCGGTGGCCGCAGCACCCGCGGGGGTCAACTCGAAGTTGGTTTTCAGGGAGCCCTGGTAGCGAGCTTCAACGCCGATCACGAGCCGATCATTGAGCGCGTAGTCTAGGCCGATGCCGTACGCAAACCCGATGGTGTTCCTTGAATCCTCTAAAAGCGTTCTTGATTCCGAAGTTCCTGTATCCGTCCACGCCCCGTTCGGCACTGCGGCCACCGAGAGGGAATTTCGCACCCAGCCGATCCCCGCGATGATATAAGGCACGTACGTGGATGGCTTGGTCAAGTCCGTTCTCGTCAGGACCATGATGGAGGTTACTTTTGAAGAGATCGTAGAAAATGCGTTCGGCACAAAGGTTTGCGACACATTGTCGTTTGATCGGAAATGGCCGCCGCCCAAGCCCCAATAGAGCCGAGCGTTCGCCTGATGCATAATGTCCGCCGACCATTCCGTGCCGCGCGCCCCGTCCAGATCGGAACTGCCCCCTGCCTGGACCGAACTCAGCGGAGAACCGCGTCCGAAATTAAATTCGATCTGATTTGTCCCTGCCCAGCATGGCGTCGAGACGAGAACCAAAATTCCCACGAGCGTCTTCATTGGATTGCCCTCTAGCCTACCTTTTTCACCACTACAATTGCCGCGAATAATTTAGAATATCCGCCATTCGATGGTAGAACGCATTAAAGAACTTGTTTTCGGCAAGCCGAAGGACCCTCTCGATCCTCGCGTCTTTCATAGTCTCTCGCTGATCGCCTTCTTCGCCTGGATCGGCCTGGGAGCCGATGGCCTCTCTTCCTCGTGTTACGGCCCTGAAGAAGCCTTCCTGAGTCTGGGACCCCATTCTCATCTGGCCCTCTGGCTTACGCTGGCGGTGGTGGGCACGGTTTTTCTTTTGTCCGCCAGTTACTCTCAGATCATTGAGGTTTTTCCATCAGGGGGCGGGGGTTATCTTGTGGCCACGAAGCTCCTGGGACCCATTCCGGGAGTCGTCTCAGGCTGCGCGCTATTGGTCGACTACATCCTGACCATCTCCATCTCTATCGCTTCCGCCATGGATGCTATCTTCAGTTTCCTTCCACACGGCCTTTTGGAATGGAAATTTATGGCGGCCGTCCTCTGCTTGGTTATTTTGATCATTCTCAATCTGCGCGGCGTCAAAGAGTCGGTTCTAGTCCTCACCCCTATCTTCCTCGCTTTTGTCTTGACCCATATATTCTTCGTTCTTTATGGAATTTTCACGCATGGGAACGGCCTGCCCGTTCTTGTGTCCGAGGCCGTCCAAGATACGCGCGCCGGAATTCACGACCTAGGATTCTTTGCCGTCGCCCTGATTCTTTTCCGGGCATTTGCGCTGGGGGGCGGTACATTTACGGGTATTGAGGCCGTGTCGAATGGCGTGCAGATCCTGCGCGAACCGCGTGTCGCGACCGCCAAAAAAACCATGTTCTACATGGCGGCCTCTCTTTCGTTTACGGCCGGGGGGCTCTTGATTAACTACCTTCTCAACAACGTCCATAGTGTCCCAGGTCACACGCTCAATGCCACGCTCATTGAGAATTTCACGAGTCGTTGGCCCGGCGGCCACGCGCTATTCTTGATCACGATGATCTCGGAAGGGGCGCTCTTGATCGTGGCGGCCCAGACGGGATTTCTGGACGGCCCCCGCGTCATGGCCAATATGGCGCTTGACCGGTGGCTTCCACGGCGCTTCACAAACTTAAGCGAACGTTTAGTGATGAAGGATGGCATTCTTCTCATGGGCCTGATGGCGGTGGGGATGCTCTATTACACACACGCCTCCGTTCGTATTCTTGTCGTCATGTACTCAATCAACGTGTTTTTGACGTTCACGTTATCCCAATTGGGCATGGTGCGCCACTGGATCCAGGACAGGGGCCCAGGATGGATTCATGGATTCCTCATCAACGCGACCGGGATGATCCTCACCCTGGGAATTCTGATTATGACCGCCGTCATTAAATTTAGTGAGGGAGGGTGGGTGACCTTGCTTGTGACCGGGGCTTTTATCTTCGCCTGCGTGATGATTCGCCGGCATTACCATAAAACGCTCATGGCACTGAGGGACTTGAACCAAATTCTGGGCGACCTCCCGCTGCCTGATGTGACCACCCCGCAGGCCAAACAACCCCACGCTCCCACAGCCGTACTGATGGTCGGTGGTTATAACGGTGTCGGAATTCACTCGATCTTGGCCATCCAGCGCTTTTTCCCAGGACATTTCAAGAATTTCGTATTTCTCTCCGCCGGGATCATCGACAGCGGCCGCTTCAAGGGACGTGCGGAAATCGATGCGCTGATGCGGAATGTAGAACAAGATCTCGCTAAGTACGTCAAACTGGCCAGCAAGCTGGGATTCTACGCCGAATCGAAAGCGGGGTTGGGCACGGATGTTATTGAGGAGCTTGATCTTTTATGCCAGCAGACGGCTATGGAGTGGGACAAAAAAGTGTATTTTATGGGACAGCTGGCCTTTGAGGGAGAAACGTTCTGGACCCGACTTTTGCACAATCAAACCTCTTTTGCCCTTCAGAGAAAATTGTTATTTAATGGCATGGAAGCTGTCATTCTGCCGATCCGGCTGAGGATCGACGGCCAATAAACCGATGAAAATCCCTCCCGTTTCAAGCTACCTCACGGATAAAAGGATCGCATTCTTTCCGGCCGGCCCATCCAAGCGGCAAGTCCTTGGGAGTTTGATCGCGACTCTTGATTTAAAAGACCCTTCAGCAGCCCTCAAAGCTATTTTGGCGCGCGAAGAGATGGGGTCCACGATCATCGCTCCTGGCCTGGCCCTCCCGCACGCGCGCCTGGAAGGCTTAAGTAAGATCGAGGCGGCCATCGGGATCTGCCCAACCGGTGTAACCGACCCGCATGCCCGGGGGACTCCGATTCATGTGTATGTTCTGTTCCTCGGCCCGGCGGATAATATGAAGGAACATCTCTCATTCTTGGCGAGTGTTTCCGCGCTCTTCCAGAAGAAAGGCTTTCTCGACAAACTCACGAAATTGGCAACCCCCCAAGGCATCCTGCACGTCATCCGCCAGGCTGAGAAATCGTAGAATCATTGGGTGTCCAAAGTCCTTTCCGTCACGGATTTGCGAAAGGACTACGGCGGCAGACTTGCCGTAGACGGCATCTCCTTTGATGTCGATCGCGGGGAGATTGTCGGGCTGTTGGGTCCCAACGGAGCCGGTAAAACGACCGCCATCAACATGATCCTCGGGGTGCTCACACCGGCCTCAGGGACGATCCGGATCGAAGGCATGAATATCGCCACGCACCGCCGCCAGGCGCTCGACCACGCGAACTTTGCGGCGGTCTATGCTCCGTTGCCGGGAAATCTGACCGTTTATCAGAACCTGCGCATCTTCGGACTGCTCTACGGCGTGAAAAAACTCTCGGAACGCATTGACGCACTGCTTGAGCAATTCGATCTCGAGAGATTCAGAAATACGAAATGTGGTGTGCTCTCTTCAGGAGAGCAGACGCGCGTGAGCCTGGCCAAGGCGATGCTCAATGAGCCTCATCTCCTTCTTTTAGATGAGCCCACCGCCTCCCTTGATCCCGCCACGGCGCGCGAGCTGCGCGGCAAGATTCGCGGGTTTGCCGAGCGGGGCCAATGCGGCATTCTGTGGACATCGCACAACATGGTCGAGGTTCAGGCCGTCTGCGACCGCGTGTTTTTCCTGTCACACGGAAAGGTTCTCCTGGAAGGAAACCCCAAGACGTTGCCGCGCGAGCATGGCAAAGAGACGCTCGAGGAGCTTTTCATCACGGTGGCGCGCGAGCCGCTTACGCTCGAGCTCGGGTGACGTGCCCATGAATATATCCCGTATCGCCGCCATCGTCCTGCGCCAGCTCTATCTCATGCGAGACAGCCTCTCCCGCGTGCTGCCTCTCTTTCTCTGGGTCGGCATCGACATGGTTCTGTGGGGATTCATCACCCGATACCTCAACAGCGTCACCGCCTCCGGCTTTAACTTCGTTCCCGTCTTCCTGGGGGCTGTTCTCCTCTGGGACTTCTTTACGCGTGTCATGCAGGGGGTGACGATGTCGTTCTTCGAAGACGTGTGGTCGCGCAATTTCCTGAACATCTTCGCGACACCGCTTTCGATATCGGAATACGTCAGCGGCCTGGTGCTTTGCAGTATTGCTACAAGTTCCGTTGGTCTCCTCGTCATGTTCGTCCTGGCGAGCCTGGTTTTCGGCCTGAACTTCCTCGCCTACGGCTTCATGATCGTTCCGTTTCTGGCTGTCCTGTTTCTCTTCGGTATCGCCCTCGGTATTTTCGCCTGTGCCATGGTGCTCCGGTTTGGGCCGGCCGCCGAATGGTTTGTCTGGCCCATTCCCGCCGTCCTCTCGCCTTTTGCCGGGGTGTTTTACCCGCTTTCGACGGTTCCGCGCTGGATGCAGACGCTCGCGCGTTTATTGCCGCCTTCGTATGTGTTCGAGGGCCTGCGGACGATCGTATCGGGCGGCTCCGCTTCTGGAACGCCGCTTGCATGGGGAGGGTTTTTGGCCGTGCTGTATATTGGGCTGGCCTGTTGGTACTTTACACGGATCTACCGGCAGGCCTTGCGAACCGGCCTCATTGCGCGCTACAGCGCCGAAAGCGTTGGTTAAATTCATGCGATGGAATAGATGGACGATTTTATGTTTAACGTTATTTTTAGGGGATCGTGTGGGCCACGCGGCCGAGGTCACATTTACGCCGCGGGAGTTGTTCCGGGTTCCGTTCGGAAAAGACCGGGAAGCGCTGGGAGCGCATATTGAAGGGGGCAATTTCCTCTTCCCCCGCGACTTCACCATGGACGGGGCCGGCCATTTCTACATCTATGACTCCAACAACCACCGCATCGCGCGGTTTTCTCCCGGTGGGAAGTATGAGATCGGATTCGGTTATCCTTCGACCGCCGGGCAGATCTTCGCTCATTCGGACTCCCGCCAAAATCTTTGGCTGCTCATCAGCGATCCCACACGGGGAATGTATTACGGCATTTATGACCCGCACGGCAAGCGCGTAAAGGAAGGGATATTTTCGCGGTTTAATCAGTTCCGCCTTCACCTGGACGATGACTCCACCTTGCACGTGATCCTGTCTTCAGAAAAAGACCCGGCCGCCATGCAGACCTATCTCCTGGATGAAGAGAGTCTCCTCATGAAGCGGGAGAAAATCGCCCCGCCGCCCGAGAATCATCACCAGGCGCGTAGGAACGACCGCTTATACTTTATCGATCGGGTGCCCGATGGCTCGAACGACGATTCCCGCCATGTGAATCGTGTCACGGACGTCTCTCACCGCGACATCGCGGACATCAAGGGCACGGTGGTGTACGTGACCGAGCGGGGGGAAGTCTACGCGCGGGTGGGTGAACGGGAGATTGCTGTTTATGACGTGGATGGGTCTCTGAAAGGCAAAGTTCGTCTAACGGGACTGAGCTCTGCCTGCGCGTCCATCCGGTTTGATTCTGAAGGCAATATCTACGAGCTCGACGGCATCCCAGACCAGACTGATCATTACACCTACGACATGCCCGGGATGCGCCTCATCCGCTGGGAACGTCATTAAAATGACCAACACCCGAAACCGTGTTCTGTATCTGGACATTCTCCGGTTCTCCGCGATTCTCTTCGTTGTCGTTTCGCATGTTTTCGCGCCGATCTGCTGGGCGATGAACGCCTATCCCCGGTGGATCTGGTGGATTTTCAACGTGGCCGATTCCGTCATACGGCTTTGCGTGCCGCTGTTCATCATGATCAGCGGAAAGCTGCTTCTCGGTTCCGCCCGCGAAGAACCTTATCTCCGTTTCATCGGCAGGCGACTGGCCAAGGTGGTTCCGCCCTTTTTTGCCTGGTACATGATCTATCGCTTCTCCGACTCGCGCCTTGCCGGGACAGACTTTTTGCCGCAAGAGTGGGTCCTGGACTTCCTGAAGGGTTTGACGACGTACCATCTGTATTTCATGTATATCATCCTGGGCCTGTACCTGGTCGCCCCGTTTCTCCGCCGCTTCGTCCAGTCCGCCGCGCGGAGCGAGCTCGCAGCCGTGGTACTTTTCTGGTTCGGTTATCTGACGCTGCAATTCCTTTTCCCCGATGCTTATGACAGTACCGGCCCCGCTGCCATATTGCTCGGTTATGGAGGCTATTTTGTGCTGGGGTATTTTCTGGGGAGGGCAGATATCTATTCAGGAAAAGCCCGCGAGCCGGCATTAGTCTGTCTGGCCATCGTGATCTTCAACGCGTTCGCAACGTATCAGCTGGCGATCCATAATGGGGGGACCCTCGATGAGAAGTTCTACGGGGGTTTGACTCCTCTAGTGGCCCTTTACGCCGCCTCGTATTTCCTGGTCCTGAAGAACCTCGACTATGAAAGAATGTTATCGAACCGCCCATGGATTGGCCGCCTCGTAAGCTATGTCAGCCTGGAGAGCTACAACCTATACCTGATTCACGTCCTCTTTATTTGGCTTTTCACGAGAGGCAGCCTGGGTTTCGTCCTTTCGGAAAAGACAGGTGGAAGCCCCCTGATCGGAGTCCCTCTCGCCACCGCAGCGGTCATCGCGGCGTCTCTGGGGCTTTCGATGCTCTTACAACGAATTCCGGTCGTCCGAAGACTCCTGGTCGTTCCTTCTTGAAAAGATTTTTTCGTTAAAATGCTGTAAACTTAGCCGATGAGGAGAGCGACATGAGTGAATTCACGATAAAGAAATTCCCGATTTGGTCTACCGAAACAGATGATGTGGTAGGCGCGACGACGGGCCTATTCAAAGTGCTCGCTGATGTGGGGGCCGATATTCAGTTTGCGCTGGGCCGTCCGCGGGGAGATAAGCCGGGCAAGGCCATTCTTTTTCTTGCACCCATCAAAGGCAAACAACAGGAGGAGGCGGCGCGCCAAGCAGAT
>JBGPLV010000102.1:0-7039 GCA_041486625.1 Elusimicrobiota bacterium | reverse complement strand
GACAAAATATAATCCGCTTCGGTGCCCGCCGTCGCCATCTCGTGCGTGAGCAGCGATTCGTCATAACGATTCTCGCGCACGGCGGCCATCAGATTTTGGGTGATGCGTCCCACGATGCGTTCGATCGTTCCCAGCGTGGCCGCGCACGGGAGCGTCCGGGCCACTCGGAGGGAATGGCGAAATACCTCGGCCACGCGCACGGGAGCCGATGACAAGAGCTCCTCTAGCGCCGTGTAGCGGCTAGGGAGCATGCCGATCTGCCGGGAGTGGCGCACCTGCGATTCGACGCTGGTCAAAAATTTGATGAGTTTCCACGCGGCATGCGGGTGCTGGGAGTTGGCGACGATCGCCAAATTGCTCCCCCCCAGATAGGTCACTTGACCTGCGGGACCCGACGGAAACACGGATACCCCGTAGTGTCGAGCCACGTCCGGCTGATAATACGGGTACTTGGGGTTCAGAAACGAGTTGATCGGCCAGACGCCGGAAACCTGAAAGGCGAATTGTCCTGCGAAGAAATCTCCCGTCGAGAGCCGGTCCCGTCCCAAGAGCGGAATCAGATGATCGACCATCATCCGGAAATAGAAATCGATCCCCTTGAGCGCGGCGGGTTCGTAAAAGTGGGCAAAATGTCGGTCCGAACTTAAAAAGTTGCCGCCGGCGCCCCAGATCCATGGCGCCAAATCATGAATCAGGATCCCCTCTTTTTGGCCGGGGAGCGGCAGGGCGAAGTAGCGCTTGCCGAGTTTGGAGTTATGGAGCCGTTCGCAGGCCTCGCGAAATCCCTTCCAGGTTCCCAGGTCCTCGGGCGTGAGATTCAGCTCCGACAAAATATCCTGTCGGTAATAGAGGACCCGGGCATCGAGGAACCACGGCAGGGAGTACGCTTTGGTGCGGGTGGGCTCATAGCAGTAATTCCACACCGGCCGGACGATGTCGGTGCGTTCCACATCGTCCAGATAATCGGTGATGTCGCTTAAGGCGCCCAGGGCGGCGAGCGTCGTATTCCACGTCCCGCCGATCTGCACCACGTCCGGGGGGTCGCGGTAATCCTTCCGCTTGGCAACGGCGATCAGGCGATCCCAGGCGAAATGCCAGGGGTGGACCGTGAGCTTCACCTCGTAACCGGGGTTGTCCTTGCGGAAAAGGGAGAGCTCCTTCTGCATGACCCGCTGGGTGTCAAAGCCGGCGTTCGGCATGACCCACAGGTTCAAGCGGATCGGATTAGCCATTCGTGCTCGTTTTGGGTGGTGATGTAGGGAGCTTAACGAAAAGGGTGGCGCCTTGGCCGACCTGGCTTTCGACCCACACTTTGCCGCCATGGGCCTCAACCGTTTGCTTGACCATCGTCAGCCCCAGGCCCGCGCCGGGAACCTGGCCGCAAAAGGATTTCTCCACTTGATAAAAACGCTCGAAAACGCGCTCGCGGTCTTCGGGCGGGATGCCCGGCCCGTTGTCTTTAAAGCTGACCACGACCGAGCCGTTTTCGGTGCGCCCGGAAATATTCAGTTCGCTGGCCCCGAACTTAAAGGCGTTTTCGACGACGTTGCGCACGGCATGCTGCATGAGCGTCGGATCCACGTGCACAAACAGCTTGGACAGATCGGGCTCGCTTTTGACCTGGGGCACTTTCCCTTTGAGGTCATCGGGCATGTGCTTCAAGGCCTCGGTCAAGAGTTCGGAACAGCTCATGCGCTGGCAAAGCAGCTCCTCGGGATCGAGGCTCGAGAAGGCGATGAGTTGATTGACCATGTCCTCCATGAGCGCGCACTGCTTTTGGATCACTTGCAGAGCGTTCTTCTGGAAATCGTTCAGCGGGCTGGCCGCGTTATCGGTAAGAAGCAGTCTGGGATAGGCCCTGATGGTGACCAGCGGAGTCCGAAGCTTATGGCTGACGAGCGAGATAAAGCGGTGCATGGCGGTGTCGGCTTTGCGCTCCATCGTGACATCGCGAAAGAGGGCGAGATACCCGAACCGTTCTTTTTTGGGTGAATAGATAGAGTTGATCCGGCACTCTAAAACGAGTTGCTTCGGCGCTTCCCGAATCAGATCAAAGGGCTCGCCTTTTTCATTTTCGAGATGCTCCAAACGCTCCAGCTGCTGAGTTTGGAACGTCTCAAAGATCTTTTCGGCGGTCAAACTGCTCAAATTGTCCGGCAAGCCCAAGATGGAGCGCGCGACGGGGTTGGCCATAAAAATGAGCCCCTTGGGGTCGAACAGGATCACCCCGTCTTTGACCTGCTCAAAGAGAAGCTCCACTTTTTCTTGTTCGATCGCCAAATCCTGGGATGTGGTGCGAAGCTCATGAAACAGCTGCTTATGCAGCTTGTCCATCACCTCGCCGGAGAGGTATTCGAGCGTAAAGGGTTTGGTCACGTAATCGTCGGCGCCCAGGATACGCGCCTGGCGAATGAGCTCATCTTCCGTCTGGCCCGTGATCATGATGACGCGCACGGAGGGGTCTTTCTGCTTCACTTCTTTCAATACTTCGATGCCCGATTTACCAGGGAGTCCGATGTCGAGGAACATCAGATGCGGATGAAATTCCTGGGTTTTCGTGACCGCACTCGGCCCATCATGCGCCAATTCCACCTTATACTTTTGGCGCTCGAAGAACGTCTTCAAGTGGTTCGCCAGACTGGTGTCGTCGTCGACAATCAAAAGTCGGAGAATCATAAGGAATAATCTGTCATTCCCGCGGATTGTTGGCGGGAATCCATCATTAATGGATCCCCGACAAAGGCACTCGGGGATGACAACAGGAAGTTAGGCCGCTTGGTTGATCTTTCCATGTTCCTGTCCCGAGTATTTCGGCAGCCGGATGACAAATTCTGTCCCTTTGCCTTCTTCGCTCTTCACGTCGATGGAGCCTCCGTGCGCCTTGATGACCTGCCGGGAGAGGAAGAGCCCCATCCCCGTTCCGTCCGATCCCTTGGTGGAAAAATAGGCCTCAAAAAGGTGTCCCACGTCCGTCCGCTTGATCCCGGGCCCGGAATCCTTGACCGAGGCGATGATCCAGTCGCCTTCTTCATGCCCCTTGAGCCATAACTCGCGCGCCAGGCCCTCCGACGGCTGGTGGCTCATCGCCTCGGTGGCGTTTTTGATCAAGTTTACGAAAACGATCTCAAGCTGCTTGGGGTCGCCCCGAATGGGTGAGATGACGGACGGAAACTCCGAACGGACTTTCACGCCCGTTTTGCGCAACAGATGGTCCAGGAGCCCGAGTGAGTTCTGCAATATTCTCGTCAAATCGACCGGTTCCAGCCGCACCTGGCCGGGTTTGGAAAACTGGCGGACCGCCTCGATCTTCTCGCTGGCCTTAAAGGCCTGCGCCATGATGTCTTTCATCCGGCTTTTGAGTTCCGGAAGCACGTCCTCGAGCTTTTTCTTGCCTTGCTCCAGATCGATGATATCCATAATGCTCAACTCGGCCGGAAGGCTGATGTTGGCGAGGGGCGTCTTGATTTCATGCGCAAACCCCCCCGCGATCTCCCCCAGCATCTCCGTCCGCGCGCCGTGCACGGCCATCTCCAAATACCGCACGCGCTGATACGCCAGCGCCGCCTGGTTGGCGACGATCCGCAAAAGCAACAAATCTTCCTTGCTGTAGGATTCTTCCGACATCTTCTCCCCCAAGAGCATGTACCCAAGCAATTCGCCCTGACTCACCAAGGGAAATGCGGCAGCCATGCCTATGCGCTTCATTTCTTGAGACGCCGCCTCACGCCTATCAAGCTCTTCTTCCGTCTCAGGTGGGGTGGTTACCTTGAGAAATTCGTAACGGAACATGGCATACCCGAACAGGACAACTGAAACGCCGCTAAAGAGGAAACTGAGCGGAAAAACGGAAATCCCATATTGAGAAATGAGATCGAGCGCGCCACCGCAATAAATGTAAGTGGCCCACTTCACGAGCACCGTCTGCCGTCTCTTTAAATCCGATATGGCTGGGTCCAATTCCATGCTATGCATCAGCAGGAGCGTCCGCCAAATCACGACAGACACAAGGAGCGCGAACACGAGATGAAGGGGCCCCACTTTGGCGGCGACCCCCCATGAAAATTTGTGAAATCCATTCAGGAACAGGTGGTCGACCCAAACTGACGCGAACAGTGCCGTGGAAATACCGTACGTCGAGCGCAACCACCATTTGTTGTTTTTCTGGCCGGTGAATTCGTTGATGAGGTGGTAAAAAATGGGCGGGAGAAGAACGATGCCGGAATAGCACACCTGCAGGGCCACAAAAAGCCAAGGGGCGCCGGGGCACGCAAACAAGATCGCCCAAATTCCCTGCCACAAGCATGTGGCGATGGAAAAGAAGCCGTAGAGACGCTGAACATGGCTCTTATGATGAGCAATGACCCAAACACCCAGTATCAAATAACTGAGCGCTGTGATTACAAAGGGTAAGGCTAAGTAGTTCATGCGATACCGTTCCTAGGCTGTGTTTCTCTCCTTGTGCGGCATATTGCGGGTATTCCGCGGTTTCCCTAAGTCTTCGGGCATTTCTTGAACAAACGGCTGCGGATGATCCGTGAAGTACCTTGCCAAGGGGTTGTCTTCGGGCATCTTTTCGTGCGGCCCATTTCCAGAACTGGCTATCGCAGCGAATCCGCTCCCATCGCGGGACCGGAGATATAACACACCCGCTTTAGGGTGCAATGTCTCCGATAGCACTCGCATCAAAGCCTGGCCCATCGCCTCCGGTGTCGTATGAGTGATAACTTCGCGAGAGAGCTCATACAACTTCTCTTCACGGTCTACATATTGGCGGAAGAATTTTATGTCCACGAAAGCCTGGACTCGCTTACGCAACGGTTGGAAACAAAAAGTAATCAACCCCGCCGCCAAAGCGGATGAGAAAACGGTTTGGTAGCCTGCAACACCTTCAAAGACCCGTGCAAACAGCGCTACCACCGAAAGGTAAACGACCGTCAGAGAAACCATCACGGTCGAATAGACTAACGTTCTTCTAATGATGATCGAAATATCCATAAGTCTATGTTTGAGGATGGCGTAGGTGATTAACAACGAGTAGAGGGGGATCACAATAACGCCATACGGATATTGCTTGACGATGCCTAAGGAGGGTGGGAATGTGGTGAATCCACCGAGAAATCCCAAAAAGCAACCGATGAGGATGTAGCGCGTCTTGTTGCGCTGCGCGGTCGATTGATATCGAAGGTCTTTAATGAGCAGACCTACTCCGACGATAATCAACACGGTGTACTGGAGCGCAAACACCCACAAGAGAACGCCGGCCAATGGAATGTAAGCCACTCCTACTCTTTGGAGACGGGGAATAAAATCCATCGGCCGGATGAGTGCTAAGCACAAAAGCACAGCTGAAAAACCGGATGAGAGCAGAACCAAGCGATCCCTTCGAAGCGGTCGATCGAGGTAAGCTTTAACGAATGCGACGAACAGCGGCGGCAGCCCAATGGCAGATGCATTGGCCGCGAACATCAGACCCCACTGCCAAGATGGAGTAGAAAAATAAAACGCTCCAGCCCACCAGCAAGTCGCCCACACAGCGATCAGCACGTTGAACGCCACCCAGATGCGGATCACTATCCGCCCTGCCACGGGACTATTTAACGTAAAAAATGCGATAGTGAGACACAACAACGCCGTCACTAACAGGCTTATCTGGGTGGTGATAGCGAGCATCTAGGCCTCTATAACGTCAAGTTCATCGCGTCAGCGATCTCGCGACAACAATCCAACGCGTATTGAATCTGGTCAGGTGTATGTTCAGAACGTATGCCAAAGCGAATCCTCGCTTGATCTCTACGGACTGCTGGACGTGTTACCGCATTGGCAAATACTCCGCGTTTGTAAAGTTCCTGTGCAAATTGCTGAGTGACGGTTTCGTGGCCCAGAATAATGGGAATAATTGGAGACTCGGTAGGGCCTAGTGGAAAATTGAGCTTACGAAGACCTTCCCGTAACTGAGCGACATTGTCCCACAGCCTCTTTCGAGCTGTGTCACCTTCGTCCCGAAAGATCCGGATCCCTTCCAGGGCACCTGCACAGATGGCTGCTGGGAGAGTAGTGGTGTAGACAAATTCTCGTCCGAGGTGGTCCAAATACTCGCGCACAGCTTTACTGGTGCAAACATAACCTCCAAAGGCGCCTAAGGTTTTGCTTAAAGACCCAGTGACGATGTCTATTTTTCCTCGCAACCCAAAGTGGTCCTCGATGCCGCTGCCTTGGTCACCAAAAACGCCAAAGGAATGAGCATCATCGACCCACAGGGAAGCATTATATTTTTTGGCCAGATCGTAGATTTTATCTAGCGGAGCCAGATCTCCGTCCATACTATAGACACCATCCACACAAATAATCTTCATGGTTGTGTGCTCGTAGGCATCTAATTTTTGCTTCAAATCCTGCATATCATTGTGACGAAAGATTTTAATCTTCCCTTTTGACGCCATGGCGCCATGGTAAATACTGGCGTGATCCTTCTCGTCCAGGAAAATTAAGGTGCCAGGCTTCTGGATTAACCCAGTAAAAATTCCGGAATTCGCTGTAAAACCGCTCGGACAGAGTAAGCACGCCTCCATTTGTTTGATGGATGCAATCATATTTTCCAGCTCCTGATGTAAGGTCAGGTTACCGGCGAAGATGGATGGGCCTGCTGTGCCCAAACCACCAGTCTCGATGGCCCTGTGGGCAGCCGCGAGAACCTTCTCATCTTTAGATAGATTCAAATAATCGTTGGAAGTAAAATCGACGCGCTTGGATTGCGCATTCGCTGCATCATCGCGATGGTAATGGTAGAACTCTTCGGTTTTCCAGATCTGGACCCGTTGGTAAAACCGATTGGCATCAATATAAAGGTCTTGTGGATGACGACGATCTGGCCTAACCCCTAACTGGAAGTTGTTTATCAGACTTCGTAGCAAGGAAGACTCTAATTGCAACCAGTAGCGATGGGTGTGTTTGCCATTCGGAAGTTCTTCTAAAACTCTACAGGTTCCTCCGATGCCGCCGCTTGGCGCCACCATAGACAGGGTGATAGATCGTTGCAAAG
>JBGPLV010000101.1:0-7092 GCA_041486625.1 Elusimicrobiota bacterium | reverse complement strand
AGATTTAAATACACGGGATAATATTTCATGGGTGTCGGTGTCCGGGACGCAAAACGAGAGCTAAACGGATGCTGAGGAAGTAATGGGCGATTCCTGCGGGGATTCTGAGCTCTTTTGTTTCAGCATCTTCTCAAATTCACCGAGCACAGCCTGGTCCCACCATCCCTGTTTGGCTTCCTCCCACATGATCTCCAGGGCCACATCCGGCGGAAGGCGTTTGCGGTAGGAACGCGTTGTCGTAAGCGCATCGTAAATGTCGACAATCGTCATGACGCGCGCGATGAGGGGAATGTCTTCTCCCGTGAGATGGTCCGGATAGCCCGTGCCGTCCATGCGCTCGTGGTGATAACGAATCACGGGGATGGCGCCGCGAATGGATTTGAGCTTCTCGCAAATTTTGGCGCCTTGGCCCGGGTGCATGCGGATGATCTTGCGTTCTTCGGTTGTCAATGGCCCCGCTTTGTTCAAAATCTTGTCCGGGACGCCGATCTTGCCGATGTCATGAAGAATGCCTCCCTTGCGAAGGGCATCGATTTCTTCGTCCGGAAGTCCCAAGAACTCACCCAGCCGTACGGCCAGGCGCGACACGCGTTCCACATGGCCTTGGGTGTAGGCATCTTTGGCTTCAATCGCGCGGGCCATCGAGAAAAGGACGTCTTCGGCGGTGTCCAACTGTTCATTTAAATACTTCACCTTGAGCAGGGACCGGATCCGCGTCACGAGCTCGATCGTGTTGTAGGGCTTGTTCACGAAATCATCCGCCCCCGCCTCGAGGGCTTCCAGCTTTTTCTCCAAATCGGACAGGGCCGTGAGCATCACCACCGGTATGAGACGGAGGGAATCATCGCTTTTGATGCGGCGGCACAGCTCGATGCCGTCCATGCGCGGCATATTGATATCGAGCAGTAGAATATCGGGAGAAAGAAGCTTAACCTTTTCAAGACCTTCGAGGCCGTCGCGGGCGACCGCCACGGAAAACCCCCTGGAGATGAGAATGGGTTCTAAAATTCCGACCGCTTGGGGGTCGTCTTCTACGAGGAGGATCTTGGCCCCCGAATAAGGTGTTCCGAGAGGATCCATAAGAACTATTCTATCACCTTTTGGGCGTGGCGGAATGAATCTGGGCGATTTCGCCGTCACAGAACCGGTTGTATTCCTCGATAAAGGCCTCGGAAAGCTTGCCTTGGGCGCGGGCTTCTTCCAAAAGCTCCTGAACATGAAGGAGTTCGGCTTCGCGCTTGCGCATCGCGCCAAGATCCGGTGTGGGGACGGGCGCCTCATTCCAGTCGACTTGCCTGTAAAAACGCCACCCGGAATAAATCACCCATAGTCCAAGAATGATCACGATCACGGCGGCCGTCATACGACCTGAGCCCTTCGGGTGATCAGGCGCTTCCCCTGCCGCTGGGTAATGAGGAGTTCTCCGTGGCGAAATCCCTGCCAATGGGCCCGGTCATCAAGTGGTTCAGAGGCCACGATCACGCCATGCCGACTCACTTGTCTTTGGAGTTGGTAGTAGCGCTGCTTCGAGCGACAAAGCGCCTTGGACTTTCCGAACCCGCGCGGGTCGGCGTAGCAAAAGGCGAGCAGTGTTTCCCCGTCCGAAAGCACCCAATTGAGGCCGTGATAGGGAAAATGGTAGATCGGATAACTCTTCTTGCAGCCGTCCCAGATATGGTGGATACCCTGAATGCATTGGCGGACGGCTTGGACCGGATTTTTCGCGCGGTGAAGATATTTCATCAGCCAATAAAACAGCACCTCGCTGTCGTTCTTCCCTTTGATGTATTTCCGCCAGCGCCCCATCTGCGCCGCCACTTCCTTCGGAATATAGACGGTGCCATTGTGAGCAAACATCCATTTCCCGTGCACAAAAGGTTGGGTATGGGCAAGCCCGATCAGTTCGCTTCGCTTCAGTTTCAGGGGATTGGACGCCCACCGCACATGCCCGATCAAAGCTCGCCCGCTCGCCCGCACACCCGCTCGTCGAACGAGGAGTTTGTCGCGGTACATCGGCTTGGGACTCTTGAAGACGCGCGGTCGGCCCTTCTCAAACCACCCGACCCCCCACCCATCACCCTGTTTGCGCTTCTTGTCTATGTCGCTTTGCCGTAAAAGCGAATGCGGCGCGGTGCGTAGAAGGTAGTCTGCGTCGATGGAATGCGTGGAAATCGCTCCAAATAACCGGCACATGGCCGTATTCTAGCTTTTCAGTCGATTTGCCGCATTTCGACGCCATGTTTTACTGGACCCATAAAGCCTAGGCCCTTCAGTCCCAATTTTTGCCCTTTTGGCGGATATCATCACTCGATTCGAAGTGATAACTTTAGATTAAGAAAGGGCTCATCGCCGAGACCGTGAAAAAGCATTTCACTCGCGTTGTCGCGCTCGTCCTTTGTCTATTGCTGGGTGTAGACCCGCGATTGTGCAATGCTACGGTTACGAAACCCACTCTCTCGCCGATACTCGCCACGGTCGACTACCGCATTCAACAAGAAGCTCTCGCCGAGAGCAGCCGCGTCTTTGAACAAGCGGCAGCCCGCTTGCACCAGTTCATCCGCCCGACGATGTTCTCCCTCGCTCAGCAAGCCGGGACGTTCTTGAAGTTGGCATATTTACAAATTCCTTGGGCGTTCCTAAACCCGCGCGTTGCTGATCGAAGAATCACAAGTATTGTCGCCTTAGCCGCTGTCATGGCTGCAGGATGGGTCTGGTCCGATCCTATCGGATTGTCATCGCTCGGTCTGCATGCGGCATCGTTGGGTTCTTTTGGAATCTTGCCTGTGTCCAGCCCCCTTATTCCGTCTGAGCCATCATGGGTGGAGACGAATACCCCTGAACTTGAGGACAAAATCATTCTCAATGTGACTGAAGACATGGAATTAAGCGACGAGCTTCTGCGCCAGCTTGAGGAACGATTAAGAGGAAATGAATTGGCTACTGCAGATCTGATCGCTCAAACGAAGCTTCAGGCCGCCGCGGCCACGTCGGCCAGCGGCCGCGGACCTTTGTTGCGGAATCGGATTGTGGAACAGGCCAGCGGCGGGGCGAACGTCATCGGTGTGTCGCTTCTTCGCCCTACCGCAATCGTCCAGGAGGTTCTCGACCATGTCAGCGAATTTCCGCTCGAAATGTACGATGGCAACGCGGTGACCGTTCAGCTTTGGCGCGCGCCCAATGGATCTTATGGTCAAGGGGTGATGTATTTCCTGGATGTACCAGGACTCACGGATGCGGAGCAACGGCGCTGGGTTTTGGGCCGCGGCGCTCTGAAAGCCATGGCAGAAATCGGGAAGAATCCCGATGTCATCGTCATGGACGGGACATCCGCCGTGTTTGCGCATCCTCGCTTGATCAGAGACCGCTACGCCGCGCGCCTTCAGGATGCCATTACCGTTTTCAACGATCAGACTGCACAGCCGAGTGACTATAATTATTGGGATGTCAACACGTTGCAACGTCTCGGGGTGAATCCTGGCCTGTACGAGAGTTTGGAGGAGGAGCTGGGGCATCGAGATTCGCCTGATCAGGCGACGAAATTCGATGTGAAGATCCTGCTGACCGATATCAGCGATGGCGTTGTGATCGACTCGGACCAACAGAGGAGAGCCATGAGCGCAATGCTGCAGTTGGTTGCTTTGAGGGAAAAAGTCAGCGTGGCCCAGACTCCTGAAGAGCTGCTGCGCTTCTACAATGGGCTGATTCGCGCGTCTGAGGAAAAAAGCCAGGCCTATCAACAAGGCGCTCGGCTTGCGGCGGCGGCCCTGGGATATCGCGGATTCACTGCAGAAATGGCCAGAGCTATTTTGACGGTGTTAAACCGCTCCGAAATGCCGCCGTTTGTGTGGAAGTACATATCGGGCGGTAGGGATGAGAAAATTCTCCGCCAGGGCCGCCCGGGTCTGCAAGGCTTGTCGAAGGATTTCCAGGCATTGCGCGATCTTCGAACTCTCATGGAAAGGAGCCTTTTGTTCCATGGCTCCGGCGGTCGTGCAGATATTCCGAATCATGTGATCAAAGAAATCCCGGCAGACGTCAAAGATCTTTCGACCTCCGTGGTTGCGCTCGGAAGGATTCGTCAGGAAATGGCGCAAGCGGTGGATCTCCTCGAAAGCCTACTCCTGAGCTATAAAGCCATTGGGTTCATTGAGCACCTCCACAAATGTCTTACAGCCGAGACTCTCCTGCCGGTGGGCGAAGCTGTTCAAGATGCAACGGGTATGGATGCGTCTCTGAATAAGGATGGAACAGCTATTCAGATGCACGATCAGAAGATTCCGGGCGGTCGCAAGGAATTTCGCCTTCCGGAGTCGGTTGTTAAGGCCAATGGAAGGAGAAAAGGACCAATTTTGAGCCCACGTGTCAGCCCGGATGGCCGTTGGCTCGCAGCGATATGCGCTGACGGAATTGCGTGGATCTGGGATTATGAAACAGGCCAAATCCGGCACGGTTGTCGGCCGGCTGATGGTCAATTCGCCTATCGCCTGGCCTTCAGTCCGAACAGCCGAACCCTCGCCGTTGCGTGTGACGTTCACGAAAATAATTCGTTGAATGTCGGAATTCAGTTCTTTGATGTGGAAACGGGAGAGCTTCATCCGAAATCCTTGCATGCCGATACAGGACGTCGTGTCGAAGGCATGACCTTCAGCCCGCATGGGGATAAGATCGCGGGTTATGCTTACAATACCGCTGTGGTATGGTATATCAGTGCTTTCGACGAAGACGGTATAGTCGAACCTTCACTCGAGCCGATGAAGATCCCAGCTGGTTACTTTACGCGCCTGTATTTCCGACCTAATAATACCGTGCTCGTCCTCGAAGTTGGCCCAGGTCAGAGGCCGGATCTTTTATGGAAAGTTCGAAAGACCATCATGCGGAAGCCCGTTGAAAAACCTTCGACTCTCAGAACCTCCGCTTGAATTCATTTGGTGTCGAGTCATTACCTTAACTTTCTCCTTGAAAAAGTCGTAAACCCCTGTTAACCTTCCGCCTGGTCCTCAGTGGGCCGACCGTTCAACGCCGAACGAAATCATCTAATAAAGGGAGTTTTTATGAAGAAAGCGATAACGCTTGCCGGTCTAGTTTTGTGTACGACAGGGGGATTTGCAGCTGAAAATCGTAACGATCGGATGGCGGAAGGCAAAAAACGAAACGAAGAAGCTTATGAGCGGATGCTGGAGCAGACAGGTTGGAAAAATGAAAAAGCAGCGCGCGACCAAAAACCGGTTAACCAGAACTCCCGCGAGCTGCATCCGCAGTCTTCACAGCCTAAAAGCAGCTAACCGCAAGCGCACTAGCGGCTTACGGCCGATTCTAGAGGCGAGTACCTCAAGCGTTGGGCTTCCGCGACAGGACGGCATACCAGATGTCCTGCGTGGATTTGAATTCCTTTCGCCAACCCAGGCGATTCCCGTAGCAGTTTGGGTAAAGCGGTTTGGGCGAGCGCGCGGATATAGGTGAGAGTCGCATTGGTCAACGCCAGCGTCGAGGTCCGGCCGTAAGCGCCGGGCATGTTGGGCACGCAATAGTGAAGCACCCCTTCCGCGATATAGGTCGGCTGGGCGTGGCTCGTGGGCCGCGAGGTTTCCGAGCTTCCTCCCTGGTCAATCGCGACATCGATAATGACACTCCGCGACTTCATCTTTTTCACCATCGATCGGGACACGAGCTGCGGCGTTCGCGCGCCGCGAATATGGACCGCGCCGATCAAAATGTCGGCGGAGCCGACCGCCGTCCGGACGGCCATCGGATCGGCCATGAGGGTCTCGACATGCGGCAGGATCTCGCCCAAATAGCGCATCCGCTCCGAGCGTCTTTCTAAAATCGTAACGCGGGATCCCATCCCCAGCGCCACCCGCGCGGCATTTTCTCCCACGGTTCCCCCTCCCAGCACCACCACATGTGCAGGAAGCACGCCGGGCATGCCTCCGAAGAGGACCCCGCGGCCTCCTTGAGGGTTGGCCTGGTAGTAGGCGCCCATGAGGGCGGCGATGCGCCCGGCGATTTCCGACATCGGTTCAAGAATCGGGAGCTTGCCCTTATCTTCTTCCACCGTTTCGTAGGCGATTGCGGTGACTTTTTTCTGGAGAAGCGCCTTCACGAGATCCGGATTGGGCGCCAGGTGCAGGAAGGTGAAGAGGATTTGTTTGGGACGGAAATATTTGTATTCGGCCGGAAGCGGTTCCTTCACTTTGACGACCAAGCCTGCGCCCCACGCCCGTTCCGCGTCCACGAGCGCGGCTCCCGCCTTGCGGTAGTCCGAATCATGAAAGCCGGCGTGCTCTCCCGCGCCTTTTTGGATAAGCACGCTGTGACCCTGGGAGCGAAGGTTCTCCGTCCCGCCGGGCGTCAAAGCGACGCGAAACTCGCCGACCTTCGTTTCTTTCGGAACGCCGATGATCATGGTTCGACTCCGCTCACCATGACCCTGAGCATAGTCGAAGGGTCATCCCTGCAACTTCCCGCCCATGGACCAACGCTCCCGTTCGACGTCCTCAAAAACGATCCAGGTGTGGTCGTCGGTGATCTTGCAGTGCTTGCTGATGACCTGAGTCAGTTCTTTGGCCAGGGCTGCCTTCACTTCTTTCGGCCGCGGAAACATCGAGATGCGAACAAAGGGCATGCAATACCTCCTCTTCATGTCATTCCCGCGGTCGTAGGCGGGAATCCATCATTGCTGTAAATGATTTGATGGATCCCCGACAGTGGCACTCGGGGATGACAACTAAGTCATTTGCCAATACAAAACTTCGAGAAGATCTGGTCTAACAGTTCTTCTGTAGTTGTTTCGCCGATGATCTCACCGAGCGCGCCAAGAGCAGTTTGGAGCTCAAGCGCCACACACTCCTCGAACGTTTCGGACTGTGCGGCTTCGGCGGCATGCGCGAGAGCCTCTTTGGCCCGCTCAAGAGCCGCCTGATGCCGGGCATTCAATAACCACTGGGCTTCCGAAGCTTGGGCTTTTTCGTCAAAGGCAAGTTGTGTGATCGTTTTAAATAAAGCGTCAAGACCTTCCCCATTTTTAGCGGTGACGAAACGGGTAGTTCCCTCTCCCCTTCGGGGGTGTGGGCGCTGGGTGTGGGGGACTGCTCT
>JBGPLV010000100.1:0-7139 GCA_041486625.1 Elusimicrobiota bacterium | reverse complement strand
CTTACGGATTTAGCGAGCTCCCGTAAGGAAACGCTTTAAAAGCAAACCATTTTTGCTGCGGCCCCCAAACCACAATAGGTTTCATCCTTGTGAGTAACACTCTTAACCTTCTGAATCCTTGGGACTGGGTGGGAGCCGGCCCCGCGACGCCGGGATTTTGATGTGCTCCGGACAGCTTTGGGCCAGACCCCTCGCCTCATGTTATTATGGATGAAACAGCCATGACATACAAAACGATAAGGAGGATGCTATGAAAAGACGATTCGGAAGTTTGATCATCGCGGCCACTTTGCTTCTACCGTTTGGACGGGTATGGGCGGATTACGACAAAGCGGAATCAGCCGCGGATGAAAAAAAGGAATCCCGCGAGCATCAGCAGGCGGAAGAGCGCGAAGCTCTCGAGAGGTATCAGAAGAAAGTGGCCAAGTTCGGCAAAGACAGCGCTCAGGCCAAGAAATCGTGGAAGCATGTCGTCGCTGAGTATAAGGAACATGGCGACACGCCTCCCAATCCCGACGCCTCGGCAACGCCCAGCACAACAAAGTAGCTGCTAAGACTTCAACGTTCTCCGTTAAGTCAGGCACCTGTCCCTCAGGCGCCTGTTCCTCATTTTGTTACGCTTTCTAAAATTCGCGGCCCATGTTAACAAAATGTTGTTGCATGTTCCTCGCCGTAAGCATCACGACGTTGACGGGCTGCATGCCAAAGCCACTCCTGCGACCTTCCGAAACGCGGCCGCCGATACGCCTGGCGATTGTTCCCTTTGAGAGCTCTATTCATATCCGTCGGCTTCGTTATATCCAAACCGTATCCGAAGATGTTCCGAAAGAAAGAGAACGATCGCTGATCCAGGAGGAAATGAATCGAGTCAAACTTATTTTGGCACAGGATTTAGCGGAAAAAGTCAGTCCCTCACCCTATTTCATTGTAACGTCGACCGTGGAAGCGGAGATGGATGCCCGCGTGACGCTGGAAGCCTATGGGCGTGTCCCCGCTAAATGGTTAATGATCCTCGTTGGTTCTGGAATCGGAGAAGCGGCCTTCCAAGGCTTTGTCTTTGCTGAAGCGACCGGGAATAAGTGGGTTGGCGTTGGCATTGGAACGGAGGAAGCGGCTTCAGAAGGGCTGACGTGGCTGGGCGGAGCTTTTTTAACGAACCGCTATTTAACTCCGATGATCTTCTCCTGCCGTGTGGTACGGCGGCGTGACCATAAAACGATCTGGTCGAAACATGTGTTCAGCCTGTATTCCAGAAAAACGATCGCCTCTCTCCCGCCGGAGGCGCGCAACGACCGCGCCGCTCAGCTGCGGGCCGTGGCCGATAAGGCCCTAGATAAATTGGCGAAAGCGCTCATGAAGACAGGACCGAAAATCATAAAAGCATCCCAATAAGAGTATTTGTGGTTGGGGAATCAAGCTGTATCCGCCGTTTGGCCAGGCCCGCGCCCAAAAGTGAAAAAATTAAGGACGGCCCCTAGCCGTACATTTGCTACGAGCAAATGCATCAAATAGCTCTATTTCCAGGGAAGCGTCGCGAGAGCAAAATCAATTTTGCCGCGAAGCAGGTGATACACAAAAGACCCAAAGTGCACCCGCGGTTTTCAACCTGGCCCAAACGACCGCTTAAATTCGTTCTTTGAACCAGGTTCAAATCTACATCATTGACCGAAAACACCTGGCATATTTCGTCTCAAATAGTCTTTTAGAGGCTTGTATTTGAACTGAAGTGCGTAACTTCTTAGCTTTTTAAGATCTAAAGGCCAACGTCGAGTCCGTTTGTATGGAAATTGAAGTGGAGAACGGGGAATAAGGGCCAAATAAATTAAATCAAGAAAAGCTTTTTCTCGATCCGCCATCGGATAATTCGTTCGACCCGCTCGTTTCATTTCGTATCCCCACATCAAATGCGCCGGCAAATGATGAAATCTAAAAGAACCGATGGATGTTTGATAAACGGCTGAAGGCGCCGACGTCACAGCATAGATCGCATGGGGGATCTCAGCGATAATTCCATATTCCGCTAAAGCGCTATAAAGTGAAATATAGGCCGGCCACGGCGATCTCAAATAAGGGACCACTTCAAACGGATTCACATCACCCCACACCGTATTGACCCATACGCCTCGTTTAACGGACACCAGAAGCCTTTGCGACGCCAGCCTGCGCAAAGCCTGACTGGCCGTATTCGGCGTTAGTTTTGATAGCGTCACGACATCAGGCGTTGTGAACACTCTCATATTGTGATCTTGGAGAAGTTTAATAAGGTTCACCGCTGTCTGTTTCATGGCAACATTCCGATGAGGGATTTTTCGACATTCTCCTTCAACAATTCAAATTGATCCTCATTTCGATATAGTTCTGTCAACGAATCGATCAGAAAAGGTCTTACTTGCCTCTTAAATTCCTCGTAAGAGAATTGTTTTACTTTATCCGAGGCTTGCTCTACTACTTCCGCTCCAACAACGTTGTATAGAGGCCGCGGATCAACAGAAAGCGTATGCAAGAGATGGTCGAGATCAAATAGGTCTCGCACGGCATTTCGTGAAGGAGATGCTATGGCCCTGAGTTTCTGAACAACCATGACTTCAGGGCCATAGTATTTAGCCGCAAAAGGGACCATTCTGTAGTGGTTTAGGACCTCGGGACCGGGGATTCCCTGAGAATACACGATTTTCTCGCTGCGCCGGCTGAACTCTAGTTTCGTCGGGATGGATACGTTCGCCCCTAACTGCAATGTTATTTTCCAACGTTGAGTTGTGCTTGTTTGTTTTGGTTTCGCAAATTGCACTTTGACAACGCCATATGGGGAGAGTCCACCTTGAAAAGAGTTGCTTATGAGCACAGTATCGACGGCTTTCTCCAAGCTTTTAACGCTAATTTGTGGCAGCACATCGATGTCCATATCCTCCGATAAGCGAGGGGAACGATGGAAGAATCGCAAGCATAGGCCCCCTTTGACGGCATAGGTTCGATGTGCAAGCCTTGGACTCAAATGGCGCAGCACATTTAAATGAAACAATTCGCGTGATTCAAAAGAAGGTATTGGCATAGCTAGAGTTCGATTCTATCAATAAAGCGTCTAAATGACATATATGTCATAAAGTGTCTAAGTGACATGTATGTCATTTTCTCATATTATGCAAGACCTTAGATTTTCCTAATAGAAGGGAGTACGATCCTCGAATTCGAATGTTGCTCCGTTGGGTCAAGTACCGTTCCCTGCGTAATTTCAGAATGGATCATAATTTTCAAGACAGACACCATGGCATGGCTTGTCTTCATGTCAGGGCGCACAGCGGTGCGCCCTATCTACGTCTCTAATTGATTATCTTCTGCGCTGATTGTCCCCTCATCCCCCTCTGACTGTCAGGGGCGCCAGCTGGCACCCCCTACATTCCCAATCGTCATTTCCTCATCATATTTGGCGAGGGGTACCGCCTTCGCGGCGAGCGAGAGGGCAGGTTGGAGCAAGGACGGGAACCTCGTTATGGCGAGGCGACAGCTTCTTTGTCGCGCTACGGAGAATCGACAGAGGCTTCCGGCCGAAGCGCACCCCCCTGCTCTCGAGCGAGGGCGAGGGCGGGACACCGAGCGGTATCCAGGCAACCTTGCCAAATACTCTGCCAATACTCTGCCATGGTTACATTGTTGGCAGAGTACATCTAGTCCACGACGATAATCCCCTGATATGGGCCTAAATATTGGCAGAGTGATGGCAAAGTCGTGGCAAGGTTATGGCAAGGTCGGTTTGACCCGTAACCCTCACCCCGCTATGCGGCCCTCTCCCGCTGTCCGGTCGCCGCGGCGACCGTCCGGGGCGAGGGTAGTCTTTGTGTGTGTTGGAGAGCGTGCCTCCGTCAGAGCTTGGCGGCTGACTCCTTAAACTCTTCGATAAGTTCCTTCGCTTCCTCTGTCCCATCCTGGCCGTACCCTTGGAGGGTATGCAGCTGCTCGATCGCCGCCTGGAGATGGGCCTCGGCGAGGTATTCGCGGGCTTCCGGGAATCGAGGGCGCTTGGTGAGCGCCTTCTGGTAATATTCAAAGGCCTCATCGAGATGCCCTTGCTTTCGTTCGCTGAAGGCCAGCATGTTCAAAACATCGGGGTCATCCGGATGGACCTCGAGCGCATCCCGGAATAGCCGGCTTGCTGTCCCGAATTCCTTGCGCTCAACCGCCTGTTGGCCCTGTTGATAGTCATCCGGTCCGGAAACTGTGGACACTGGACCCGTGAGTCCCTTGGCCGCGCGCAGGACAAATGCCGGGTTTTTCCTTCGGGCCAAGGCGTCCAGCGACCAGCGGCCGGCGCCATCTATCAATAGGAAGAGCGAGACAAACATTTGCGCGTAATCCGAACGGATGTCATGCAGGACGGCGCCGAGGCCGAGTTGGGGCGGTGCGGGAGGGCGGCCCAACGGGGAGTTGCCGAAATAGACGCCGATCTTGGTCGAAAGCATGGCCACGATCATTTCAATGATAAAGGCGATGGCCGCCGGCCGCGTCAGCCATCCCATGATGAAACAGACCCCTCCCAGAATTTCCACCCACGCCACAAAATCCGCCGTCATGCCCGGCATGGGAAATCCGAGCTTGGTGAAGCGCCCAACTCCGAGATTCGGATAAACGAACTTCATGATCCCTTCCCAAAGAAAGACCCCGCCGGCCATCATCCGCAAGAAGAGCGTCGCCGCGGGACCGTCCACGGGGGGATGCCACAACCAATTCCAGCTTTTTCGAATATTCATAGATAGTCTCCTTTTCGATTTTGTTCCGACACCCATTAAGACCGTCCAAAGGGGTAGAATATTCCCGTCCGCCACTGAAGCTTTGGCGGACGGCCCGCCAAGGGGTAGTGGAGGGCCGGAATAAAAGGACCCCGCCCGAAGTCTTATAGGTGAAGGAGAAGAAGCCCCATGAGTCCGCAGGACGATCATCGAGCGTTTCAGGACGCGGTGTTGCCGCATCTAGACGCCGCCTACACCTTGGCGCGCTGGATCACCCGCCGGCCCCAGGATGCCGAGGACGTGGTCCAGGAAGCGCTCGTCCGCGCGCTCAAGTACTTCTCCGGCTACCGCGGCGGCAATGCGCGCGCCTGGTTTTTAACCATTGTCCGTAACACCAGCTTTACCTGGCTGCAGCGCCACCGCTCCCCGGAGATACAGACAGACTCAGAAGAAAGGATGGCCGAGCGTCCTGATGAGAATTCCAATCCGGAAGCGGTGATGCTCCAGGGCGCTTCCCGCCAGAAGGTCCGGCTGGCCGTTGGGGAGTTGCCGCTCGAATTTCGCGAAGTCGTGATTTTGCGCGAGCTGGAGGGTCTGGATTACAAGGAAATCGCCGCCGTGGTGGGTGTGCCGATCGGCACCGTGATGTCGCGCCTGGCCCGTGGGCGCGCGCGCTTGCAGGAAAGTCTGGGTGAAATGAGGAGCTCTTTATGAGTTGCGCCGAGATGAGACCGTTGATCGAAGGCTATTTTGACCATGAACTGGACCTGGTGCGCTCGCTGGAAATTGAAAAACACGTGGAGTCCTGTACGGCCTGCGCGGAGCATCTGAAGCATCTGCAGGGGCTGAATCTCACGCTTCATGCCGCCCGTCTGCACGAAGCCGCACCCGAGCGTCTGCGCCGCTGGGCGGAGTCGCTCGGTGAGCCGCGGGCCAAAAGAGTGCCGGTCTTTCATTGGGATATGTTTCACCAATGGGGAACGCTGGGAGTAGCCGCTTTCGCCGGCGCCGCCTTGTGGATCGGCGTGCCGCTCGCGGAGCGCACCGTGAGCGAGCGCCAGGTGGCGGACGAAATCGTCTCCGCGCATGTGCGTTCGCTGATGGCGGGACATCTGACCGACGTGGCTTCGACCCATCAGCATACGGTGAAGCCTTGGTTCAGCGGTAAAGTGGATTTTGCGCCGTTTGTGCGGGATTTTGACGAGTTCGGGTTTGCCCTCAAGGGCGGACGGCTGGAGTACGTCTCGCAGCGGCCGGCCGCCGCGCTGGTCTACCAGCATCACCAGCACATCGTCAATTTAATCCTTTGGCCGGCGGCCGCGGCGCGTGATCGCTCATCCGAAACGCTCACCCGCCGTGGGTACAACTTAGTGCACTGGATCCGCTCCGGCATGACTTACTGGGCCATTTCTGACCTCAACAGCCGCGATCTTCAGCAGTTTGTGCAGATTTTCGAAAGTCAAGCCGTCCTTCCAGGAACCTCTTAACCGCCCGCTAGATGTGGCGGTGGACTTCCAACTGGAGGGCCTTCAGACCCGCGGAGACGTCGAAGAACAGAAACACGACCGCAACGCAAAGGGAAACAACGCTTAAGGATAAAAAGACCAGCACGGTGAGCTTACACTCCCACCCGACAAAAACTTGAAGCGCGACACCCATAATCATTAAGCCTGACAAAAAAATGCTCGCGGTGATCAAAAGAATCGCGGTTCTTAAAAACTGCGACCGTTGCATAAGAATGCGCAATTGGTTTTGATGCTCTTCTTTAAAGGTAGAGCCCACTCCCGACCCCAGCTCGCGCACCAAAATGCGCGACCGGTCAATCGTCCGCCCTAACCGGTTGGTAATAGAAAGGAGCAGCAGGCTCGCTCCCGAAATCAAGGCGATCGGGGAAATGGAAAACTGCAGCAGCCTGGCGAAAGATTCAATGGTCATATTTGTCTTATGATACAAACATGGTCACAAAACCCATAAAGCCCGGGGCGCCCGAATCCGTTCATGATTTCCTCAGCCAGAAAAGCTCGGCTCTGGATAGGTTCTTTGAACCGAAAACGGTCGCGGTGATCGGCGCGACAGAGACGCCGGGCAGCGTCGGACGCACGCTCCTTAAGAACCTCATCTCAACCCCCTTTGGTGGCACCGTTTATCCCGTCAACCCCAAGCGCCCGAATGTGCTCGGCATCAAAGCGTACGCGCGCGTGGGAGACATCCGGGAGCCGCTCGATTTAGCCGTCATCATGACGCCGGCACCCACCGTACCCGGTGTGGTGCGCGAATGCGCCCAGGCGGGCGTTCGCGCGGCGATCATCATTTCCGCCGGATTCAAAGAGATCGGACCCGCGGGCGCGGAGCTGGAAAAACAGGTGTTGACCGAGGCACGGCAAGGCAGCATCCGGGTCATCGGCCCCAACTGCTTGG